>JAHFHN010000029.1 GCA_023246885.1 Microcaldota archaeon | reverse complement strand
ACCGCTGTGAAAGTACGCCTTGAGTGATGCCTGAAATGCGTTTTTTCAATTCGTTAAAACCCAGCGGCTTGGCGTATAGTTCTTTTACTATCCGCACGCTCCACTTTTTTTCAAACAAATCCAGCCACTTAAAAAAGGGGCAAGCTCTAAGACTATTGTTATTACTTTTTTTCATGTAGTTTTCTATTAGAAAAGAGAGTTTAAGGTATTAAAAACGTACTACCTATCTTTTGTTGTTGCTTTTTCTTTTTGCGTCACATATAGCTTTTTATCCTACTTCGCGTTTTGATTTATTTATGCATAATAAATGTGGCGCAAAGGTTTCAATCGTAGGCGCGGGTTTTGTAGGCTCAACTGCAGCTTTCACTATGTTGTTGCAGCGAGTGACTAATGAAATCGTTTTAATTGATGTTAGCAAGGAGAAAGCAGAAGGAGAAGCTATGGATTTAAAACACGGCTTGGGTTTTGTTGAAAATGCAAAGATAACCTTCGGTGATGACTATGCCTTGTGTGCTGGTTCAGATGTGGTTGTTATAACCGCCGGCGCTAGTCAAAAGCCGGGTCAAACGCGCCTTGATTTGGTGAAAACCAATGCAGCTATTTTTAAAAAAATCGTGCCGCAAATAGTGAAACACGCGCCAGATGCAGTTCTTCTTGTTGTTACGAACCCCGTTGACGTAATGACGTTTTTAGCCCTTAAATATTCTAAATTGCCAGCAAACAAAGTTTTTGGAAGCGGCACTAGTTTAGATACGGCTCGTTTTCAGTCTATACTTGGAGAAAAACTTTCTGTTGATCCCAAAAGCATTCATGCGTACATTTTAGGAGAACACGGAGACAGCGAGTTTCCAGTTTGGAGCTCAGCAACAATTGGTGGCATGAACTTAAATGAATTTCCTGGCTTTAACAATGCGGTTGCTTCATATGCATTTCAACACACTCGCAATGCAGCATATGAAATAATCAATAAAAAAGGTGCAACGTACTATGCGATTGCCTTAACTATTTCAGATATAGTGCGTTCTATTGTTTCCGATGACAAAGAAGTTATTCCGGTTTCAACGCTTATTTATAATTATAGTGGAGTTTCCAATATTTGCCTTAGCGTGCCTTGCATTATCGGTTCAAATGGCGTAAAGAAGCAGTTGTTTCCGAAACTAAATTCAGTTGAACAAAAAGCGTTGAAAAAAAGCGCTCAAGCGATAAAATCGGCTATCGACAAAATATAGCTGCTTAACGTATTACTTATAAATTAGACAATTCAAAAATATTTTTCTTACTACGAATGGTGATTTCAAAATGAGTAATGTTAATTGGGCAGAAGAATCCATCAAATTACACAAGAAATGGAAAGGTAAACTAGCTGTAAAGAGTAAAGCGCCTTTGAAAACAAAATACGACTTGTCAACTGCATACACGCCCGGCGTTGCCCAACCTTGCCTTGAAATTGCAAAAAATAAAGAAGCAGCTTACGACTACACTTGGAAACGCAATAGTGTTGTAGTGTTATCCAACGGAACGCGAGTACTTGGCCTTGGCAATATCGGTGCGCTAGCAGGTTTACCGGTAATGGAAGGTAAAGCGGTTTTATTCAAAGGATTTGCAAATATCGATGCTGTGCCATTATGTGTGAATGCTTACACTGTTGACGAGCTAGTTGCAATTGGAAAAGCAATTGCACCGACATTTGGTGGCATTAATTTAGAAGACATAAGCGTACCAGATTGTTTTGAAGTTGAAGAACGTTTAATTGCAGCACTGGATATACCTGTTTTTCACGATGACCAGCACGGCACAGCAATTGTTGCGCTTGCCGCACTTGTCAATGCGCTTAAGGCAACGAATCGTGATATAAAAACTGCTAGAATACTCTGCAATGGAGTGGGCGCCGCTGGAAGTGCAATTCTCAAGGCAATTTACGCCGCAGGTGCAAGGAACATAATTGCATTTGATTCTAAGTCAGCATTATCCAAGAATCGGCCAGAACTAAAAGGGACTTACAAAGAAAAATTACTTCCACTTGTGCAAGAATTCAATGGCTCCTTTGAAGAAGGATTTGTAAAAGCAGATGTCTTTATTGGTACTTCAAAACCCGGAATTGTAACAAAGCAAATGATTTCCACAATGGCAAAAGACTCAATTGTAATAGCGTTATCTAATCCAGTTCCAGAAATAATGCCAGAAGAAGCAGTTGCAGGCGGTGCAAAAATAGTGTGCACTGGCAGAAGTGATTATCCAAATCAAGTTAACAATGTACTAGCTTTTCCAGGAGTGTTCCGTGGGGCACTGGATTCAAAAGCAAAGAAAATAACTGACGGGATGAAACTCGCAGCTGCAAATGCACTTGCAAGTATAGTGAGTAATGAAGAAATTGCATCTGGAATAGTTGTGCCGTCGCCTTTTGACAAAAATGTTGCAAAAACAATAGCTAAAGCAGTTGCGCGACAAGCTAAAAAAGAAAAAGTTACGCGAAATTTGAGTAGTTAAGTTAGCGACACCTATTTGGTGTAAAAAATAAATCAGGTATTCCCCTATGGCTAAAGAAGATAAAAAACATTGCATTTTTTGCGAAATCATCGCCGGCAAGGCTCAGGCGAGCATTGTGTATGAAGATGAAAAAGTTATGGTTTTTCCACCACTTCAACCAGTAAACGAGGGTCATGTGCTCGTTATTCCTAAAAAACACGCTCCGTATTTTGCTGACCTTGATGAAGATACTGCTATGCACATTATGAAAATTGCAAAAAAACTTACAGCGGCTATCAGAAAATCAAAATTTAAAAGTGAGGGTGTGAACTTATTCCTTGCAGATGGCGAAGCTGCACACCAAGAGGTTTTTCATTTTCATCTTCATGTTTATCCGAGATTTGCCGGCGATAGTTTTGGCTTTAAGTATGATCTTAAAAAGCACTTTGTCAGAATGAAGAGAGATGAACTTGATAAAGTCGCAAAAGAAATCAAAGGATGCATGTAGTTTGGGCTCCAGATTTACTCTTCGCCCGTCTTCGGGGAACGTTATACTAATTTTTTTTACCTTGCAGAAATTTATCTGGCATTAGGTAATGTTTGCTTTACGGCTCAGTGTAATTAAGCTTCTAAGTTGTTAGCATCTTTGCTTTTTTCAATGCGGTTAGGTCTTTTGAGCGCGTGAGAAACATTGCTATTTTCAATTCGTTTTCCCATTTTTCGATTTCTTTTTTCACGCCTTCGGATCCACCAATATTTTGTGCTTTTAGAAAAGGAGTAGCTGCGCCTGCAAGGGTTGCGCCAAGTCGAATTGCTTTAGCAACGTGTAATCCATTTCTAACTCCGCCGCTTGCAATAAGTGGAATTTTTACTGTCGCTTCTTTTAATGCAGTGACTGTTGGCACTCCCCAGTTCCAATAAAGGTTGCCTGCTTGTGCGTCTTTGCGTTGAATTTCAATGGCTGCCCAAGAAGTTCCGCCTGTGCCGCTTATGTCAATAGCAGCTACGCCGGCTTGTTCGAGTTCTTTGCAAACTTCTGCGTTTATTCCAGCTCCAACTTCTTTTGCAATAATTGGAATGCCTAGTTTACTGCAAGTTTTTTCAATTGCCTTTAATACCCCGCGCCAATCAGAGTCACCTTCGGGTTGAATAATTTCTTGCAATGGATTTAAGTGAACACAAAGTGCATCTGCCTCTATGTCAGAGACCATTTTCTCAATTTTTTCAAATGAGTATTTAGTTAGCTGGTATCCGCCGATGTTGCCGCATAAAAAAACTTTAGGTGCAACATCTTTTACTTTGAATGTTTTTGTTAATTCTGGTTTTTCAATCATTGCACGTTGTGAACCTACGCCCATTACGATATTCTTTTTTTCGCATGCAATTGCAATGTCCTTATTGATTTTTTCAACTGTTTCATGTCCGCCAGTCATTGAAAGTATAAAAAACGGTAGTGAAAATTTTCGCCCAAGAAATTTTACGTCAGTGCTTATTTCAGAGAAATTCATTTCAGGCAACGCATAGTGTAAGAAGTTTACTTCGTCGAAACCAGTGGGTGTTGTGTGCTGTACATTTTTTTCTAATACGATCTTAACGTGCTGCACTTTCCTTAAGCTTGTCGGGTCAATAGAATCATCTGGCATTTTTTCATCACTAGTTTTTTTATGTTAGTATTAATTTAATTCAAGTCCGTTTTAAAACACTCGTTTCTACTTTAACTCCTGTATTATCGATTGAAATGTCAAGTAACTCTAATCTGCTTTTTGTCCAAAATGTTTTTAGTTTAACTGCATCAGTTTGAGACAAACAAAGCCCAGCAATTGAATCTCCGCCTCCTGCACCAGGTAAACTTGCGGTAAACGCACCATGTTTTTTTGACTCTGCAATAAGCTGAGTCTTTTCATTTGATTCGATTTCAATCCCACTTTTTTCGCCGAGTGTTTTTAATAGTGTGCGAGAGGCGTCAAACCATTTTTTGAACTCTGTAAGTTTTTCTTCACTACGTTGTACTTGGAGAACTTCAAGGCAGTTAATTGCTTTTTGATTGTATTCGTTTAACTCTGAAATAGATTTTGAATATTCGACTTTATTTTTTTCTTTAAATTCTTTTACTTTTGCAACCATTTGCGTTGTGCTTGTGCTATTGTTTGGAATATTTGCTACAACTGTATAAAAAAATGAAGGCAAATTAACGGGCGTAACTGAGTAATCCCATTTTGAAGCAACTGCTTGTGATACGCTCATTTTTACTAATTCTGGCGAGTAACGCGAATATCGAATAGAGCCATAAGTGCTAGCTGCCACGTCAAATCCACTACCTGCTTTTCCTTGAGAAGTGCAGTGCGAATATTGTGCTATTTTGTGCAGTACTTCAATTTCTTTTTTGTCGGTTAAGTTGATTCCATGAAGCGATAGTACTGCGCCTACAGTTGCAACTGTAACTGCTGCGCTTGAACCTAACCCGCTTTTTGCTCCGTCTATGTTAAACGCTGCATCGCTTTTTGTTTTAACTTTTACGCCTTGCAGTTTGACGCTTCTTTGTTCTAAATAGTTTAAAGCGAATTGCACTGCATCTCTGATGAAAGTTGCCTTTTTTTGCTCCATTTCATCTAAAATGATTTTATTATTTTTATAAACGCCTTTGCAATCGATGCCCAGTTGTTCATTTTTTAGTTCAATGTGTGGAAAAGGCAATGCAGTTGCTTCAGCGTAAACGCGCTTATCTATGCTTGTAACAAAACCAACATTATTTGGTTCGATGATAGAGTAACCGCCCATCCACAGTATTTTTCCAGGTGCAGAAACAGTTACCATGTTTATTGCATCGCTCCCTTGGTTGGTTTTGCTTCAAACGCTTTTAATCCATTTTTTTTAAATTCTTCAATAAGTTTTGCTGTATCATTTTTATTGACAAGTGCGATTACCGCTCCTCCGTTTCCCCCTGCGCCGGTTAATTTTACGCCGTAAGCATTGTTTTGCAATGCGATTTCCCTTGCTTTTTCGATTTCATCACTACTTGCGCCGATGCTTTTTAACAATTCATGATTTTCATTCATTGCCTTGCCAAGCGCGTCAGGATTTCCATTTGTTTTTAATTCGCTTACTATTTTTTGAAATATTTTTCTAAACGGCTCAAGCTTTTGTTTGTCTTCGTCAGTTAATTCAGTTATTTGTTTAACTGCGCCGTCATTTTTTAAAAATCCTAAATGCTCTGCAACCGCTCTAACCACTTCGCCAGTTGAGCTGCGTTTGCCTCCTCTTGAAGAGTCAATAACTATGAGTGTTGTGTTTTGCGGTAATTTTACATCGACATGCTGGAAATCCCATTTGGCGGTTTCTCCAGTTTTTTGTGTTTTAGTTAATTGTGTTGGTCCAAACAATACGGTCATTGCATCTATTCCACTTGGTGCTCCGCCATGTGCACTTGTGTCAACGAATTGCACGTCTTCGAATAATTCTTCGCCAGTTGGTGGGATGTTCATGTGCTTATATAGTGCAATTGAAAGTGCGGCCGCGACGCTTGAACTTGCGCCCATTCCTTTGGGTACATTTGACTCAATTTCAATAACTGTTTTTTTTCTTGGCTTCAGCCCTTTTTGTATAAAACGTTTTAATAAATCACAAAATACTTGCCAGGTTATTTCTCCACTTTTTACGTTTCCAGTTGCGTCGAGCAAAATAGTTTTACCGTTTTGCTTCATTTCAAAACCGGGTTCAGAGTTTGTTTCACTTAACTTAACTGTGTTAAATGGCTCTATGCTAATCGCAAGTGCTTGGCAACCGTAGACCACTGCATGTTCGCCAGTTAAGATTACTTTGCACGGTGCGTTTACTTCTATCACTTTTTACTTCGCCTTTTCTCTAACTTCTTTTAATGCTTCTTTTGCTGCATCTACATTTACGATTTTTTGTTTTGCTATGATTTCTGCAACTTTTTCAATTTCGTCGTTTTCAGCTCCGGCAATTACGGCTATATTTTTTGCGTGTAGTTTCATGTGCCCAGTTTGTATTCCCGTTGTACTTAATGCGCGTAGAGCTGCGAAGTTCTGTGCAAGGCCAACGCAAGCCACTACTTGTGCTAGTTCTTGTGCTGTTTTTATGCCAAGTATTTTCAATGCAATTTGTGCGAGTGGGTGAGTTTTAGTTGCGCCGCCAACTAGTCCAAGCGCAAGTGGAAGTTCAATTGTTCCACGCAAGTTTCCAGTTTTGGTTTTTTCCCATTTTGTAAGCGGCAAATACTTTCCAGTTATTGCTGCGTACGTGTGTGCACCTGCTTCAATTGCACGCCAGTCGTTTCCAGTCGCGATTACAACCGGGTCTATTCCGTTCATTATTCCTTTATTGTGTGTACACGCGCGGTAAATGTCATGATATGCAAATAAGTACGCGTCTACTACGCCGTCTACGACTTCTTCGCCAATCGTGTTTTTATCGTACTCTACGCTTGCACGACTAAGTCGCTTGTCTGCTAAGTTTGTAATTATCCTTAAGCGCACTTTACCACTACTTAGCTTTTCTAAGTCAAGTGCAATTGCTTCTGCCATTGTGTTAATTGTATTTGCGCCCATTGCATCGCGTACATCTACGTCAAAATCTATAACTATCATGTTTTTTGTTAGCTTCCTACAACGCAATGCTTTTACTCCGCCACCAAGCGTTATCATCATTGGATTAGTGGCATTTGCCTTTGCGATTAATTCGATTTTATGTCCTTCGATTTCTTTCACTGCTTTTGCTACATTCGGTACATTAACCACTTGTACTTGGCCAGTCATAATTGGGTCATCTGAAGATGCTGTGAATCCCTTTGGAAGTGCTAACTTAGCGGCATTAGTGGCGGCTGCAACAACTGATGGCTCTTCAATTGCCATTGGTACCAGTAAGTCGCGGCCGTTTATGCGAAAGTTAGTTGCTATTCCAAGTGGGAGCTGGTGAGTTCCGATTACGCTTTCGATCATTCTATCAGCTACGTTTACGGGTAATGGGGTTTCCTTAAGCAGTAAGTCGCCTTCTTGGCTTGTAATCACGCCTTGTTTTACCAATAATGCTACGCGTTCAGCTGGTTTCAACTTGTAAAGCGAGGAGAATTGCGAGTAGTCAGTCATTAATTATTTCACCTGACTTCCTTGCAACTTAGGTGTTTTTTTAATCCCCTGTTCCAACCAAATATATTCGACAAAAGTCGACAAATGGTTCGTCAACCGTCTCTTTTTTAAAGCGTTGACCGCCATAATCCATTTGCAAAATTAACGGTTTAATTGATAAATCGATAAAAAGAGACTCACAAAAAATGGCTAAAATATTGAAACCTGAGACACCTGTTCCTTCTGCAAGCCCAGTCGGCAGTGCTGGCGTTGGTATTGTAAGTTATGGTTATTTTGTCCCACGTTTACGCATAAAAGTGT
This sequence comes from Microcaldota archaeon, assembly GCA_023246885.1. Classification (GTDB taxonomy): domain Archaea; phylum Micrarchaeota; class Micrarchaeia; order Norongarragalinales; family UBA8480; genus JAHFHC01. The sequence continues at coordinate 466 of JAHFHN010000029.1, read as the reverse complement.
CTGATATAGCTGCAACTTGGGGTAAAGATCCTTCAGTTGGTGAAAGCCTTGGCGTCAAAGAAAAGGCAGTTGGCGCTTGGGATGAAGATTCATGCACTTTTGCAGTTGAAGCTAGCAGAATGGCGCTTAAAGCAACTACTGGCGTCAATGGCAGTAGCAGCGTTAATCCCCAAGAGATCGGTGCAATTTATGTGGGAAGCGAAAGCAAGCCTTATGCAGTTAAACCATCTGCGGCTATTGTTGCTGAAGCAATTCAAGCCACTCCTTCACTTACTGCTGCAGATATAGAGTTTGCTTGTAAGGCTGGCACAGCTGGCATGCAAATGGCAATGGGGCTTGTGTCGAGCGGTATAGTGAATTATGGTTTGGCAATTGGCTCTGACACTGCTCAAGCGCAACCTGGAGATGCATTAGAATACACTGCCGGCAGTGGCGCAGCTGCGTTTATAATTGGTAAAAAAAATGT
>JAHFHN010000028.1:4771-8416 GCA_023246885.1 Microcaldota archaeon | reverse complement strand
TGAAACAATTATAAAATCTGAAAAAGACTACGATGTACTTTGTTTTAAGCGCAGTGAATTTCGCGCAACTTCAAAAGCGTTTTTTGACAAAATAACCTCTGATTTAAATTGGGCTTTTGGTATTTCAGCAAAAATAATTGAAACAACTGATAAACTATTTGCTTTGTCTGAGTCAATTCGCAAAACTGATCCAAAGAAGTTATCAAATGCTGAACTAGGCAAGGCAATTGAACAATGGGCAACTGTGCGGCGAGAGGCGCATGGATATGGGATGCCTTGGAACTACGTTGAATACGAAGATCAATTACTTTCCTCTTTTGTAAATGGCTACATCGCTAAGTGCATTGCAGCTAAAAAACTTGACTTAATTTCAAACAAAGTTTTTTCCTTCTTGTCAACACCAAGAGAGAAAACATTCGCTAAACTCGAAGAAGAAGAAATTCTTGACCTTGCGATTCAAGTAAAACGAGATACAAAATTATCTCAATTATTTGCACAACCAAACACAGTTGCTAAAATACTTAGTGATCTCGAAGTTGCCTCGCCTCGTTTTGCAAAATCGTTTGAAGAACATTTTGAAAAGTATCGTTGGTTATCTTTCATGTACCTTGGCCCCGGGTGGAATAAGGAATATTTTGCTGGTGTAATTCAAGAACTTTGTAAGCGTAGTGAAACTGAACTTGTAGAGGAACTCCGTCATAAACAACAGTTTTACATAGACTTACCAAAACAGCAAGATGATTTAATGGAAAAGCTCGGGTTTGATGAGCTTCATCGAAAATATGTGTTTCTTTCACAGTCAATGATTTACACTAAAGCTTACCGAAAAGACGGAATTTATCATGGGTTGTTTTGCCTAGAACACTTTTTCAAAGAAGGGGCAAAACGCCTTGGGCTTTCTCTAAAGCAATTTCGTATGTTAATGTCATGGGAAATTGAACCCGCGCTTAGAAGTAGCAAGGTTGACATAGATTTGTTAAATAAGCGATATGCTTTTCGTGTGTTTCACTATAACGGAAAACAAAAAACCGTTTTAGCTGGTGAAGAGGCAAAGAAGTTCTTCGCTGCTATTGATTTTGAAATAGAGCAAGTAACCTCGTCAAGCGAGATCAAAGGGGATTGTGCCTGTCCAGGTAAAGGCGAAGGCAGTGCTAAGGTTATCAATCTCACGCAAGAAATGGATAAAATGAAGCAAGGAGATGTCCTAGTCAGCAGGGCAACAACTCCGGACATTGTCCCTGCCATGAAAAAAGCAAGTGCAATTGTAACTGACATGGGTGGAATCACTTGCCATGCCGCTATTGTCAGCCGTGAACTCAATATTCCTTGTGTTATTGGCACTAAAGTAGCAACTAAGGTGTTCAAAGATGGCGACAGGCTTATTGTTGATTCAACTCATGGAACCGTGAGGAGAGCTTAGCATGTGGGTAGCTGAATTTCGAGTGTGGCATAAGGGAAGCGTTGCAACTGAATTAACTAAAAAGTACAACGTAGTTGCGCATAACATTTACTTAAATACATTTGAAGAAAATGGAGAACCTTGGGTAAATAAGGCGGTATTTGCAAGTGGCCCAGATGCAGAAAAGTATTTGCAAGAGTTTCACAAAGACAAGAGACTACGTGTGCATAAGATTGAAGGACACCAAATCTTCTATTCGGTTCCGGCATTAGAAGCTTTTCACTCTCTTGCCCTTGATAAAAGCGTCTTCTTTTTTCGGCCCCAAACAATGCAAAACGGCAAACTCACTTGGTACGTTGCTTCATGGTCAAAAGAAAATTTGTTAAGTGTATTTGAGCGATTAAAAAAAATGAAGGATGCAACAGCTGAACTCATCGGGATAAAAGAAGAGAGTTTTAACTTTTTTGTCAACAACGCGTTAACTGATTTAACTGCAAAACAGTTAGCTGCTTTTCAGTTAGCATGTAAAGAAGGCTATTATACGTACCCAAGAAAAGTTTCTCTTGAACAACTTGCAAAAATTGCGAGGATTTCTTATTCTACTTTCAAAGAACACTTACGTCGAGCAGAAGAAAGAATAATGCCGCACGTTGTTTCCTATGATTAATCTAGTTATAGCAAAGTTAAAAGCCACAAGCAGTGTAATTCATCCCATATATAGTATGCGGTGAATTTTTTGTTAAAAAACTGGCTTGAAAATACTGAAATTATCCTGCTATTGTCAATGGTACTTCCGTTTATTTTACCGCTTGATGTAAACAACTTCAAATTTGTAATTGAACTTGTACTTGCAATCATAATGTTCTTTTCAATTAAATCCTTTTTTGTACACAAGTTCGTCCTAGCGCGTAACATCAAGCCAATGGCTGCTTCTGTTTTTCTCAATTATATATTGTTTCCTGCGATTTTACTCGCATTAGCTTTTCTTTTACTTAAGAACGAAGCGTTGCTTATTGGTTATGTACTTATAGCAATAGTTCCACCCGCGATTTCAATAATCCCGCTATGTTATCTTTCTAAATGTAACCTCCAAGTTGCTGACTCTTCAATCTTTGTCTCTTATTTGCTTTCCCTAGCAATAATCCCAGTTACCCTCTTAGCGCTATATGGCAAAAGTGTTGAATTCATGTTAATTGCGCGAGTGCTGCTTGTGGTAATTATACTTCCTACTATTATTTCTTTTATATTTAGGCGAAGCACGGCAAGTATATTCAGTTATTCTAAAGCAATTGTGAATCTTTGTATGGGTATATTGATTTTTGTAAGCGTGCAATTGAATCGAGACGCTTTTCTTGATTTTTCTAATCCTGAAATGATTTACGTTTATCTCATAAACTTTCTAGCGATTTTTGGAACTGGAATTTTGGTATATCATTTTACAAAGCAAGTATCAGGGTTCGGAAATGCAGTTAATTATACGCTCTACGCAACTCAAAAGAACACTGGCACTTCAATAACTCTTGCGCTTGCTTTGTTTAACCCCCTTGTTGCAATTCCAGCAATAATTATAATGGTTTTACAATTTTTGTACTTTATAGTTTTTGAAAAAATAATCATACGCGCAGATGCAAAACTCGACCACTTCTTACAACATTCGTTTCATAAACCTAGAAAACGATAACTAAATATTCTATTTAATGTTGATAATTCTCATGTGGATAGCTGAGTTCAAAGTTTGGCACGCTGGATCAGATTCAATTGAATTATCTAAGTGCTATGATGCTGTACTTTCAAATTTTAACTTAAATTTATTTGAAGAAAAAGGCAAGTTGCACATTGTACGCTGCGCTTCGTTTTCTGGTTTAGACGCACAAAAATTTAGGAACGCCTTTATAGCCCAAGACCCGCGCATAACTATAATCGCAAGTGATTTCAATCAGGTTTTTTACCACCACCCTGGTGACAAAGCTTTTCACACTCTTTTATTTGACAAAAATTTGATATTCGTTGGCTCAACAATTACAAAAAAAGGTTTTCAATACTGGACTGTTGCATCACTAAAAAAAGCGCCGTTGTTAGCTCTTTTTAAAAGAATAAAATTATTAGGCCCTAAAAAAGCAACAATTGAACTGTTGTCATTGAAAGCTGGAAACGTGAATCTATTTGCCGGTTCTTTTCTCTCAGATCTAACTCCTTTACAGCTAAAAGCCGTTCAACTTGCAAGGGAAAATGGATACTATGATTAT
>JAHFHN010000028.1:0-4761 GCA_023246885.1 Microcaldota archaeon | reverse complement strand
CCTTGAAGAACTCGCGAAAAAAGCCGGAGTACCGCGCACAACGTTGCAAAGTCACTTACGCAAAGCGGAGCGTACACTCATTCCAAAAATAGTTGGAAAAAGCACCTACGATAAACAATAGGCATATGCCTACTAAGATTTCTTATCTTGCTGCTTGTCTTTTCTATTATGTTTCTACTTGAGATCTTAATTGCATTAGCTGGTTTATTTTTATTGTTTAAAGTGCTCAATTCAAAAGATACTAAACATGAAACAAAACAAAAAAGTGAAAAAGATGACAAGCTACCTTCCCCCTTCTGATATTGATTTTGAAGTAGCTAATGAAGAAGGCAAGTTCCACAATCTATTTTTTGTTTCGCTATTTCTAAGAACTTTTATAGAAGACTTACCAAATGCCTATGGTGTTGGTTTAAAGAATAACTTTGTTGAGATAAAAAGTCAATACTTAAAATATGTAGTTGACACTGCGCTTTTTGATAGAGCGGCACAGCATTATTTCAATTTAATTAAAACTGAACCAAGCTTCGCTAAAAAAGTCAATGAAAATTTATTTAAAGAAACTCAACAAGTGAACTTACTTTCAAAAGAATTACTTTCAACTAATTTTTCAACAAAAACAAACGCAGAATTAGTCAGTTATGTTGAACGTTATTCGCAATTAATGCGAGCGATGATTACGTGGGGAATGTTGCCAGTTATAATGGAAATACGTTCTCCAGTGTACACTGATTTTCTCACTAGTATAGTTGATAAAAAGAATCGAGAAATGAAGGCAAACATATCAATTTCAGAGGCAGTTGCTGTTTTATCTTCTTTTGATGGCGAAACTGAAGCAAAACAAGAGCAAAGAAAATTACTAAAACTTGCAATAAAAATAAAGCAAAGCAATAATGCCGGTGACAATTTGCTTGAATTTCAAAATGAATTAGAAAAACACGCAGCGCAATTTGGTTGGTTAGCTTATGGTTATGGCGGGCCAGCTTGGAAGCGTGCAGATTATGAAACTGCCATTCGTTCAATTTTAAAAGAAAATCCAGAAAAAATGCTAGAAGAATTAGAACACAATGAAGCGAAACTTATAGCGCAAAAACAACCGTTTGAAAGCAAGTTGTGTTTAACTGACTTAGAAAAAAGCTTCTTTGCAATTGGCAGAGACTTTATGAAGGGAAAAGCTCTGCGAAGAGAAGCTATGTCTTTTGCGGCGTATGCTTCAGAACCATTACATAAAGAAATAGCTAAACGGCTAAATTTATCATTTTTACAAGTTAGGTTCATGCTATTTGAAGAAATTATACGCGTGCTAAACGGAGAAAAAATCGATGAAAACGAATTAACCAAGCGTACAAAATACGTTATTTATGGTTTATTCAACCATGGCAAAGATGAAGTGATTGCAACTGGAAAAAACGCTGAAAAATACAGCAAGTTAATAGCACATGAAGAAATTGATTTGAATTTAACCGAATTAACTGGAACTTGCGCATGCCCTGGCAAAGCAATAGGGACAGTAAAACTAATTCATCGGCCAGAAGATATGTCAAAAATGCAAAAAGGGGACGTTTTAGTTTCGTATGCAACCACCCCCGATATAGTCTCGGCAATGCGTTTAGCAAGCGCAATTGTTACTGATATGGGTGGTCTAACTTCACATGCTGCAATTGTCAGCAGAGAAATAAACATTCCTTGCATTATTGGCACAAAAATAGCTACTAAACTCTTTAAAGACGGCGACAAAGTGTCTGTAGATGCTACTAATGGCATAGTCAAAAAAGTCTAGCGATCCCCGCATTTTTCAAACGTTTTGTCATTTGGGCATTTATGATAGGGTATTTTGTCCCAAAGTTCTGTTTTTTTTTCAAGCTATTGTAAATACGTTGATTGTGTTTCCTGTGCTATAGGCGAAAAATGAGGAGGGGTTAGTGAACCAGGTGATTAGCCACTATGGTGGAAAGTGACGTAATCGTCCTCGCTGGTAGCATGATCTTCCTTTTATACGTCTTCAATTGGGTACTCCCGTTTCGACGACCAAATGAGTTCCCAAGCGAAGTTAGGGAAGAAAATCATCCAGTAAGTACGGTTTAATTTACGCAAGAAATTTGTTTCTCGCATTTTTTAAAAAACCGGGAATACTCCACTTAATATCATTTTCTTTCAAAACCGCCTTTTGACGGGCTTATAATAAAATACTAGTTTTACGCTATTGTTATTCAATAAGTTAGTTCAAAAAGACAATTGTTTTGTCTGAAAAACTACAATTTGTTTGAGGTAATCTAAAATGGCAATTCATCACCATGATTTTGTACGTCACTTCTCTAAACTTGGAAAAGGAGATGTTGCAATTGCAGGTGGCAAAGGCGCCTCTCTTGGCGAAATGTTCACTCACGGTATAGCTGTGCCGCCTGGTTTTACTGTTATTACTCCTGCTTTTGACTCTTTTATTCAATTTAATAATCTTGAAGAGAAAATTAAGTCTGCTTTATTTGAAGTTGATGCAAAAGACCCTGCAAGTGTTGATAAAGCGTCTGAAACTATTCGCAAACTAATTGAAGATGGAGATATGCCTCCTGAAGTTGAACAGGCGATTGTACATGAGTTTGGCCAAATGGCAACTCAGTTTGTAGCGGTTCGGTCAAGCGCAACAGCTGAAGATGGTTCAACTGCCAGTTGGGCCGGCGAATTGGAAAGCTATACTAACGTAACTGAAGAAGATCTTCTTGAAAAAGTGCAAAAGTGCTGGTCTTCTTTGTTTACTCCGCGCGCAATTTTTTATCGTTTTGAAAAGAATTTACAACACCAGCGAGTTAGCGTTGCAGTTGTTGTGCAGAAAATGGTTGACTCTGAAGTAAGTGGAGTTGCATTTAGTGTTAACCCAGTTACAAAGAATTACGACCAAACCATAATCGAAGGCGGCTGGGGCTTAGGCGAAAGCGTCGTAGCTGGTATAATTACTCCAGATAGTTATTTGGTGAACAAAAAAGAAGAATTCATTGAAGACATTACTGTTAATTCGCAAGAGACAATGATTACTAAGGTAGATGGGGTTTCTACTACTATTGACGTTCCATTGGAAATGCGCGAGGCTCAAAAGTTAAAAGGCCAGCAAATTATTGAACTTGCAAAAATGGTTTCGCATATTGAAAAACACTATGGTTTTCCAGTTGACATTGAATGGGCGTACGATAAAAACGACAAGAAATTGTACATTGTACAATCAAGACCAATTACGACACTTTAAGTGAATGTTTATTAGGTTACATTCAGTTTATGTTTCAGGTGAAGCCATATGACTCAAATTGAATTTATTGTCCGAAGACATGCTGATAAAGCAAAAGGTGGAGAAGAATATCAAGGCCGTACTTTGGCAAAAGATGAAGTCTCCCCAGAAGGTTATGGCCAAGCATATCGCGCTGGAGCAAAGGGCTATGCTAATGCGCCGCGTGTAGTTGTTCTCCGAAGGATATCGAAGGCAGTTCGTACCCGCCAAACCTCCGATGAAGTTATGCGTGGAGCAGTTGAAAGCGGAGCTCGATTAACAACTATAGCCCCCCGTGAAGATGCTAGCTTTTTCGGCATAACTGCAGCGGATGAAGCAAAGTGGGCAAAAGCATCATCAGAAGGAGAAGACGCAGTAACTCGCAAATTCTTTGAAGGACATGACGTTGGTTTAACTGAAAACCCCCGACAATTAGGTGAACGATATGCTACTGGCGTTAAGCGCCTTTTATCTAAAGTTCAAATGCATCTTGCTAATAAACGGGCTAATGCGCTTAGATCCAAAGCCTATGTTGTTGACATTACTGCGCATTCTCCGGGTGTTGGCGCATTAGCTGCATATTTACTGGGCCATCATGGGCGTGATGGTAGTGTAAAACTTGCTACTGCCTCGCTGCTTAAAATGCATGAGCGCCTTACAGAAGAAGTGAGAATAACCATGCATGTCGATAATTATGGCCAACTTAAAAGTGCAACAGCACACTTTCGTGATGACAAAAAAGATGTAACAGAACTATTTATGCCCCGCGGGTAGTTGTTCATGTCAATTTAACCAGGTTTGCTCTTCCTTTTTTGACTTTTTTTAATTTACCCATTTTTTCGAGTTCAGAAATTTCAATGCTAACGCGTGCTTCACTCCAAGGTAACTCGCGCCTTAACTCTTTTTGTTCAACTGCCCCCCCTTTTTCTTTTAATAATTTTAATAATTCGACTTTAAACGAGTCAAGTTCAACGGTTGTAGGTGAAGTTGGCAGCGTGATTTGTGGTAACTGTATTGTCGGAGCAACTGGTTGCGCTTCTCTAATTTCCTTTTGACCAATTGGTTTAGTTCTATATAAGTAAACTACCCCAATCCCAATTATTATTGCAAGTAGAGCAATTATCCAAGTTATTGGCGTATTTGAATCGTCTAATGCGTTTAATGGTGTTTCAAGTTGTGCTAGTTCGCCAAGCGTTTCGTTCAAGTCAGTTACTTCACTTTCAAAACCAGCCGGAGTAATAAGCACAATGTCAAAGTGTACGTCTTGATTTCCTACGCGCACTTCATTGGTTTCGCGAAAAGTTGAATTAATTGAAGTAGCAGTTAAAGTATAGTTTTTGTTGGGTTCAACGACAAAAGAAAAAGCGCCATTTGAAGTGGCAACTACTTGCGTAGGTGAAGAAAGCTCAACAATTGCTTTCATTGGCTGAAAAGTGGAGTCAACAACCGTTCCGCTGATCACTACTCCGTTTACCATTGTTGAAAATAAAGCCAGTAATAGAAACAAT
>JAHFHN010000027.1:4456-8822 GCA_023246885.1 Microcaldota archaeon | reverse complement strand
GAAAGTATTGGTGTTGCTTTTCAAATTCAAGATGATATATTGAACTTGGTTGGTGAACAGTTTTCAAAAGGCAAGGGTGTTGGTGAAGACATTCGTGAAGGAAAGCGTTCGTTAATTGTTATTCATTCGCTTAAACATGCCGACAAAAAAGATGGTGATAGATTACGTGCAATTTTGCTATCGCACCCAACTGATCAAAAAGTAGTTGACGAAGCAATTGCAATTGTCAAGAAATATAATTCAATTCAATATTCTGCTACTCGTGCAAAAGAAATAGTTTATGAAGCTTGGAAAGAATTAGCTCCTTTGCTTAAACCCTCAAAAGCAAAAGATACTTTGAAAGCATTTGCTGATTATCTGGTTGAACGGAGCATTTGAATAAATTTGAATAATCGCACGGTTTTTGTTGAGTTGACTTAATTATGGTTGATATTTTAGAAAAAGTTATTCGCAAACACGTTTTGAAAAACGCATTTGACTATGGGAAAGCTCAAGCCGGCGGAGTTGTTGGAAAAGTAATTGCCGAAATTCCAGATGCAAAAAACGACATGAAAGCAACAATGCAACTTATTGGCAAAATTGTAGCAGATGTGAACAAGCTTTCAAAATCAGAAATTGAAAAGCAAATGAATTCTTTTACTTATGTTGAGAAAAAAGAAGAAGAGAAGCGAATTGTTTTTCCAAATGCAGAAGTTGGCAAAGTAGTTGTACGTTTACCTCCAGAGCCAAATGGCTATTCGCATATTGGACATGCGAAGGCGTTTTTCCTCTCGTGGACTGGTGCGCGCGAATATGGTGGGAAAGTTATTTTGCGTTGGGATGACACTAACCCTGAGGCAGAGAAGCAAGAGTTCGTTGACGCGATTAAAGAGGGCATAACCTGGCTTGGAATAGATTGGGATGAAGAAGTTTATTGCTCGGATTGGATGCCTCGCTTGTATGAATTAAATGAAATGCTAATTGCGCAGGGAGATGCCTATGTTTGTGAGTGTAGTCAAGACGCAATTGGCCAAGGTAGAGAGAAGAAGATTCGGTGCAAGTGTGTTGATTTTTCACAAAAAGAACAACTTAGTAAATGGAAGGGGATGCTCGAGAAAAAAATAAAAAAAGGCGAAGCAGTTGTGCGGTTGAAAGGCGATATGTCGAGCCTCAATACGGTTATGCGTGACCCAACTTTGTGGAGAATAATTGACTCGCCGCATTACCGTCAAGGAAAGAAGTATTGCGTCTGGCCAACTTATGATTTTCAAGGTTCCGTAATGGATTCGCTTCTCGGAATAACTCACGCGCTTCGCAGCAAGGAATATGAATTGCGTGACGAGCTTTACTTTTATTTACTTGACAAGTTAAACTTGCGTAAACCAACGCTAATCACTATTTCTAGGTTGTCTCTTGCTAATACGCCAATTTCAAAACGGTTACTTCGCCCACTTGTTGAAAGTGGTAAATTATGGGGTTGGGATGACCCTCGCTTGCCAACGCTTGCAGGTTTACGTAGGCGTGGCGTTACGCCAAAGGCAATTAAGGATTTTGTGCTATCGTTTGGCATCAGCAAAGTTGAAAGTAACCCTTCATGGGACAAACTACTCTCGCTTAATAAAAAAGAATTGCTTGATTCGCCACACTATTTTTTTGTTCCTGAGCCCGTTCAATTGAAAATTGGAAAGGAGACAGTTTACATTCCTGCTTTTGATGCAAATGAAATAAAAAACGAGGAAGTTTTTCGTTTAAAGAATAGTTTCAACGTAAAAGTAAAAAATAAAAATGTAAAAACTAAGGCGATTGAAGGCGAAAACGTTGGCAATGCCTTACTAGAAGACACGAAAAAAGTGCAGTGGGTAAGTGCAGATGCGGTAAAGTGCACGCTTTATGTTCCTGGTTTATTGTTTGATGACAAAGAGTCGTTTAACGAAAATAGTTTGCAGGAGATAAAAGGTTTATGTCAAAAAGAATGTGCTAGTTTGAAAGAAGGCGAAGTAGTACAGTTCGAACGAGTCGGGTTTGCAAGGCTTGACAAAAAAACGAAAACTAAACTAGAGTTTATTCAATCGTGCTAAAAACTATGCTTTTGAAACCACGCAATTTAGAGGAGTTTGTTGGCCAATTAAAAGCATTACCTGAAGAAAAAAGAAAAGTTGTTGTGCTCGTTGGTCGCCACCCGAATGAAGGCACTATTAACATTGCAGTTCGCCATCATAAAGAGTGGGAAGAACACGGCGCAGTTGCAGTTCGAATTCCTGGCGATTGGACCCCGCACGGGGCTTGGCACAAAGCCTTCAAACTTTTAAAAGAAAAAAAATTAAAAAAGAAGCCTGATGACTTAGCTAAGCTATTCGCGGTTCCAATTGACACTACGCTGGTTGATGCGTTAGGTGAAAATTTTCCAGTTTTCGTAAATTTGCATGGTTCCACTTTCGGTTCAATGAGCCCGAGCAATTTAACTCATCTATTAGATGTTGGATTTACAACTCGCGCGCCTGACTTTATCAAGACTGCGGCGTCAGTTTCTCACGATGAAAGAATTTCTATTACTGAAACTCCGTATCATCTATTGCAAAGTTATAGTGGTGAGCCACGGGTTCAAAACCACCATATTATTGTAGAGTTTGTTTATAGAGCGCCTTATCGCAGACTTCAAAGTAAAAAGGCACGCCAAATCGCCCGGATTCAAAAGGCAATGATACGCCAAAGCATTAGAACTCCGGGTCAGTTAAATTCTAAATATCTTGAAGGGCGATTCATAACGCGAGAAGCGCTTGATGCCTTTTCCAAAAATTTTCACCCGTGGTTTAATAATTTTCTTAAGAAATTAGCTAAAGGCAATCGCAAATGACTGTAATAAAGTCTAAAACTCCGTGGTATTGGCTTTTGAAAGCTGTTCCTGTTCTTATGCTTTTGATAGTTTTAGTTTCATTATATAATTATGCCATTTGGTTTGATCGTATGAATATAGTTTTCAAAGTGTTAATGCCGATCTTTATTCTATTTTTTGGGTATATCGGAGTAGCGATATTGCTGAAAAATCGCTATGTTTAAAAAGTTGGTTGGGGTTGAGATATTATGGCAAAAGCTAAAAGTATTGAAAAAAGTAAAACGCACGGTGTTTGGAAAAAAACTCTTTTAGGCGTTTTTGTAGTTTTGGTTGTTGTTGGCGCTTTAAACGTTCTTCAAACTTCTTCGGATTTAACCGGATACCCTATATTGCCTTCAGTAGGTGCGACCGGATTGCGTAGTTGTTTTGATAGTGATAGAATTAATTTTTATACTCCGGGCGTTGTAACCACTGTTGCGCTTAATCGCACCGTAACTCTTTACCGTGACAAGTGCGTTTCTGGATTATTATTTGAATACTATTGCACAACTACGCCTAGCGCAGTGCGTAATATGACTCGTTTTTGTCAATGTAATGCCACTATTGGTGCATGCAAGCGATAGTGATGATTGAAAAATATCAAAAGTAATCGCTTTATTTCATTAGCATTATTTCGAATAATTTTTAGGTAGTTGTTCAAACAATCGGCTAAAAAACTTTTTCTTCTTATATGTTAACAAATGGTTTTCGATCTTGATTTAATCAATTCTTTTTATGCTTCTTTACCATCTAGAATCCAAGCGTGCAGGAAAACGGTTGGCCGTCCACTTACGTTAACTGAAAAAATCCTTTATGCTCATTTAGTCCAAGGCAATTCTACAACTGAATACGAGCGGCAAGTTGACTACGTTGACTTTGCTCCTGACCGAGTTGCAATGCAAGATGCAACTGCACAAATGGCGTTACTTCAATTCATGCAAGCTGGACGAAAAAAAGTCGCGGTTCCAACAACAGTTCACTGTGATCATTTGATAGTTGCAAGTGAAGGTGGACAAAAAGATCTTTCTGCTGCGCTTGTAAAAAACAAAGAAGTGTTTGACTTCTTATCTAGTGTATCGAACAAGTACGGCATTGGTTTTTGGAAGCCAGGTGCTGGGATTATTCACCAAGTTATTTTAGAGAACTACGCGTTTCCAGGCGGTTTAATGATTGGAACCGATTCGCACACTGTAAATGCAGGTGGTTTAGGGATGATTGCAATTGGAGTGGGCGGCGCAGACGCGTGTGACGTAATGGCTGGGTTACCGTGGGAGTTAAAGTTTCCAAAACTAATTGGCATAAAATTAACTGGTAAATTAAGCGGTTGGGCTTCTGCAAAAGACGTTATTCTAAAAATTGCAAGTATACTTACGGTCAAAGGAGGCACTGACGCAATACTAGAATATTTCGGCGAAGGGGCAAACAGCATTTCATGCACGGGTAAAGGAACAATCTGCAATATGGGTGCAGAGATTGGTGCAACAACTTCACTTTTTGGTTACGATGAAAAAATGG
>JAHFHN010000027.1:0-4446 GCA_023246885.1 Microcaldota archaeon | reverse complement strand
TTTGCGCGGTACAGGCAGAAAAGAAATAGCAGATGCTGCGGACGAAGTTGCAGAGCATTTACGTGCCGATGAAGATGTTTACAATAATCCAGAAAAGTATTTTGACCAAGTGATTGAAATCAATTTAAGTGAACTTGAACCGCACATTAATGGTCCCTTTACTCCGGATCTCGCGTGGCCAGTTTCCAAATTTGCAGAAGCGGCGAAACAAAACAATTGGCCAGAGAAGCTTGAAGTTGGACTCATTGGCTCTTGCACTAATTCATCTTACGAAGACATAACTAGGTCGGCTTCAGTTGCTAAAAGTGCCGCTGTTAACGGGTTGAAGTTCAAAAGCGAATTTACAGTTACTCCGGGTTCAGAACAAATTCGCGCAACTGTACAACGCGACGGGTACTTGGAATGTTTTGAACAAATTGGCGGGGTTGTACTTGCTAATGCTTGTGGTCCGTGCATTGGCCAATGGGCGCGGCATTCAAATGACCCGCAACGTAAGAATTCAATTATGACTAGCTTCAACCGGAATTTTGCAAAACGAAACGATGGCAACCCTAATACGCATGCATTTGTAGCTTCACCGGAAATCACAACTGCGTTTGCAATAGCCGGAAAACTAACGTTCAACCCACTTACTGATTATTTAGAAAATGAACGCGGTGAAAAAGTTAAACTAGCTGAGCCACAAGGAATTGAATTCCCGCCAGCTGGATTTGCCACAGGAGAAGCCGGTTATCAACCACCCGCAAGCGATGGCTCAACTGTGCAGCTAGTTGTTTCTCCGACTTCTGAACGCTTACAATTACTTGCACCATTCCCGGCTTGGGAAGGCAGTGACTTAATCGGGTTAAAATTATTAATAAAAGTTAAAGGTAAATGCACAACTGACCACATTTCAATGGCAGGCCCATGGTTAAAGTACCGCGGACATTTAGATAACATCTCTAACAACTTGTTAATTGGCGCGGTGAATTCATTTAATGACAAAACAGATAATGTCAAAAATCAACTAGCATCAACTAATGATAATCTCGTTTACGAAAGTGTGCCAAAAGTTCAACGCGCTTACAAAGCAGCTGGGGTTGGCTCGCTTGTAGTAGGTGAAGAGAATTATGGTGAAGGTTCGTCGCGCGAACACGCGGCAATGGAGCCGAGGTTTTTAGGGGTAAAGGCAATTCTAGTAAAAAGCTTCGCGAGGATTCATGAAACTAATTTAAAGAAACAAGGGATGTTGGCTTTGACATTTGCCGATAAGGCGGATTACGCTAAAATACAAGAAGACGATGAAATCGACTTGCTTGGTTTAACTGAATTCACGCCAGGCAAGTCACTGCAACTAGTTCTCCACCACTCCGACGGCACAATTGAGACTTTTCCAGTCAACCACACTTATAACGCACAACAAATAGAATGGTTCAAAGCAGGCGGAGCATTGAATATAATTCGGCAAAATGCTTAGATTAATTGCTGAATACTTTTTTCTTTTACCTTCCGTATGTTATTTATACCTTCTTCTCACTATTTTGTAAGCAAAGCACAGGATTCTGTTTTCAGTTTTTCATGACTGTGTGTATGTTAATAAATAAAAACCAATGAGAGTAATTTGAGGTGTAGATTGTATTATGGCTAAATCTTTTGTTAAATTCCAAACTCCTGCAGATGCACAAGCCAAGGCATTACTGGTAATTGAAGCTGCCAAAGCAGTAAATGCTTGTCGAAAAGGCACTAATGAAGCAACTAAAGCAATTGAACGCGGAGAAGCGAAACTAGTTATAATTGCTGAAGACGTTGACCCAGAAGAAATTGTAATGCACTTACCTTCAATTTGCACTGAACGCGCAATTGCTTTCCTCTATGTAGCTTCTAAAAAAGATTTAGGCAATGCTGCTGGATTAAAAGTAGGCACAGCTGCAGTTGCAGTTACTGCTGCTGGCAATGCTGAAAGTACTTTGAAAGAGTTAACCACTAAATTTGCGCCTGGAAAAGCTGAAAAGAGTTGAAATTCATTAAATGATAACTGAACATTCAGTAGTTACAAATCAAGAACCTCAAGATAGTCCGGCAGAGGCAAATCCAGTTGAAAAACCTGTTGAAAAGCCAACTGCACATAAAGCTGAAAAACCACAATCGCATAAAACAGATAAATCTGATAAGCCAGTTGCCAAAACTCCCGGCGATAAATCCGCGAATAAGTCTCCTGATTCACAAGCTCCACAGCCTCAAGCGCCTGTTATTGAAATTGAGGGAGTTGTATCACAAGTTATTGAAATCGTTGGTAAAACTGGAGTTTTTGGTGAAGTTAACCAAGTGCTATGCAAAGTGCTCTCTGGTCGTGATAAAGGCAGAATTTTACGCCGTAATGTCAAAGGGCCAGTCCGAGTAGATGATTATTTAGTATTATCAGAAAGCGAACGTGAAGCGCGTCCGCTTAGACAGAAGAAAAAACCACTTACTGCAACTAGCAGATAAAGTAATTTGAAGGCGAGATTGTTTAATATGGTAAAATGTTCATTTTGTTCAAACGAAACTGCAGTTGGACGAGGTATCCGAATATTCAAGCGAGATGGCTCTTCTAACTTTTTCTGTTCAAAGAAATGCGAACGTAATTTCAATTTGAATCGCAAACCATCTAAGCTAAAATGGACAAACAAGTCCAAGTGAATAGGGGCGTCTATTAATTCAAATGGCTCTTTCTCAACGTCCTGATGCAGTTGCTCTTCAAAAAAAGTGGACAAAGAAATGGGACGAGGCTGAAATCTACAAGTACGATAGCCGTAGCAAGGAACCTGTTTTTTCAATTGACTCTCCACCGCCATTTACTTCCGGCGCATTGCACATGGGGCACGTGTTGTCTTACTCGTTTTTTGACTTTGCAGCGCGTTTTAAGCGAATGACTGGTTTCAATGTTTTTTACCCGCAGGGTTGGGATTGCCAAGGTTTTCCAACAGAAGTAAAAGTTGAAAAATTACAAAGCAAAGAGGGTAAAGACGGCAAAGATGGAAAACCAAAGTTAACTCGCCAAGAGTTCAAAAAGAAATGCATTGAGTTTACGCTTGAAAATATTGATAAGATGAAAATGCAAATGATTCGCATGGGCTTTTCGCCTGACTGGAGTCAAGAATATCGCACAATTGACCCATCTTATCACAAGAAAGTACAACTTTCAGTTTTACAAATGTACGAAAAAGGTTTAGTTTATCGCCAGAAGCACCCTGTGCTTTTCTGTATTCATTGCCAAAGCGCAATTGCAAAAGCAGAAACAGAGGATTTACAACGCGAAACTAAATTAAATTACATAAACTTTTCAGTTGAAGGCGCGCCGTTGTCAGTTGCAACAACTCGTCCAGAATTACTTCACGCTTGTGTTGCTGTACTAGTAAACCCAAGTGATGAGCGATTCAAAAAATTAATTGGCAAAAAAGCAATCACGCCGCTATACAACAAAGAAGTGCCAATAATTTCCGACAACGAGGTTGACCAGACTTTTGGAACTGGAGTCGTTATGGTGTGTACGTTTGGAGATAAAACTGACGTAGCATGGATGTACCGACACTCACTGCCATTTATTGAAGCTTTTGACAACCGCGGCAAATTGCTAAACGCAGGAGAATTTACCGGCGTAAAAATCGCAGAAGCGCGCGAGAAAATAATTGAAAAACTTAAAACACTTGAACTAGTTACGCGCCAAGAGTCAACGCAGCAAGTGGTAAAACTCCACGATCGTTGCAATAAACCGGCTGAATTTATTTCAAGTGTACAGTGGTTTATGAAATTACGCGATTGGCAGGACAAGATCAAGCGTGCAGCTACTGAAGATATGCAGTGGTTCCCGCAATTCTCTGTACAATATTTAATTGACTGGGCCAATTTTGTCGAATATGATTGGGTGATTTCGCGACAGCGTATTTACGGCACTCCACTTCCGTTTTGGTACTGCGAGCAATGCGGTGCAATTTATACGCCGAAGGAATCAGAGCTCCCAGTTGACCCGGCATTGCATGAATACAAGAAAAAGAAGTGTGATTGCGGCGGGCAAATAATCGGCGAGTCATCTGTTTGCGATTGTTGGATTGATTCCAGCATCACTCCGCTTGTAATTGCAGGTTGGCCTGGAGAAGATTACGAAAAACTTTACCCCGCTACTCTGCGGCCGCAAGGGTTAGAGATTATTCGAACTTGGGCATTTTATTCAATTTACCGTTGTTTGGCACTTACTGGCAAATCGCCGTTTAAAGAAGTATTAATCAACGGAAGCGTACTCGGTACCGATGGCAAGAAGATGAGCAAGAGTCTAGGCAATTTTGAAGATCCAGAAGCGCTTCTTGCTAAGTTTCCCGCTGATTCATTGCGCCAATGGGCTGCACTGTCAGGCGCATTAGCAAAAGATAGGCCATTTTCTTATAAAGATATTGAATATGCTAATTCGTTTGTTACAAAATTATGGAATGC
>JAHFHN010000026.1 GCA_023246885.1 Microcaldota archaeon | reverse complement strand
AAAAACGCTTCTCAACTAAGAGGAAATCACATTACACTAGGAGAATTATCAACAGCACTTGGGTGGGCACATGGCTAAAAAAACAATCGTAACCCGTGGAAAACGCAAAGAAGCAATTGCACGCGCAACAATAACCGCTGGAACCGGTAGGTACACCGTTAACGGAGTAGCAGTTAACGCCCTATCCTCAATCTTCCTACGTGACGTTTACAGTGAACCACTTTCATTCTTCCCCGACGCAGCTAAATACGACATCGCAGTAAAAGTAAACGGCGGCGGCGCAAGCGGACAAGCACAAGCAGCACGAACCGCAGTTGCACGCGCATTACTACAAGTACACGGCGCACCAGACGCAGTTAAACAACAAATGCTCGCATCCGACAGGTCACTCCTCGTAGAAGACCCACGTAGAGTTGAACCAAAGAAATTCAAAGGACCAAAAGCAAGAGCAAGATTCACAAAATCTTACCGTTAAAGCTTTTTCTTTTTTTTTAAAAGAAAAACCTTGGAAAAAGAAAAACAATCAGGTGTAAATGTAAAATATGATGATTCCAATTCGTTGCTTCTCATGCGGCAAACCAGTAGCCGAAGACATAGACGAATACGTAGTCAAAACAGAAGTAGAAAAACAAGACGTTGCCAAAACCCTAACCGAATTAGGCTACCCACGCTACTGCTGCAGGCGAATGTTCATCTCATACGTTCCACTAATCGACGAAATAAAACACTTCCAAAGATTCTAAAAACAATTTTTGGTTTTTTCAACTTTCGAAAATATTACTACTTTAGCAAAGCTTGCACGAATTTTTGGAGGTTTTGCCTTTGTGCCGGAGTAAGTGTTTCTGAGTCTTTCGTGTCAGTGATCTGTATATCTCCATAGCCCTTTGCATGACTATCCGATATCTGTACGTGCACTTGCGGTGCAGTATGTTCTAGCTCCACAATTCGTAGCCCTGCGGCTTTAGTTCCTTTAAAACGCCTAACGGTAAATCCATGCGCTTCAGCAAGAGTACGTATCATAGCATCATCCACTTGCAGCGATTCGGTTTTCAAACTAACGCTAGCCGAACCAGAGCCGTGAGGTGTAGGTGTTGTTGGATTAAACCAAGCTTGCCTAACTTTTGCATGTCTCTCAAGAGTACGTTTCAATTCTTCCATAAGGATTCACCTGCAAGTCTTGGCACTGCTTTTTTTTTTAAAGCTATTGTTTTGGCTTCCGCAATCTGCGCAAAGCAGCTTTTCCCCTTGCTATTGCTTCTCTCATTACCGTAGCTGGCGGATGGTCTAAATATGGTGGCAATTCATCAACCAAACGACAAATTTGCATTGTGTCTCTAGGCGTTAAATCTTTTCCATTAACTGTTAAAGCAAGAAACCTAGCTGAATCGCGCTTTTCTGGCACATCCTTAATATGCACAGTCCAACGAGGGTTTTTCTTCGAATGTGAAATCACCAAATCACGCACTGGTTCAAGTCTTTTGCCAGTTACCCTAGCACCATCTTCACGAACTAGCCGCGCTAGCTCAACTTCATCTACTTGCCTATCATGGTGATAAGCTCTATCCCACTCTTGTCCATGCTTATCTATTTTTGGAATTGAATAACTAACAAACATCACGTTTCTAGGCTTCTCTTTTTTTACATACAAATCTAAACGTGCAGCCGCAGTCCCAATGCCTGTATGTGTTTTCCCAGTTTTAATTAAAAATTGTAATTTTCCGCTTTGATCCAATTCAGTTTGTCCATAAACATTAGCCTTAACGCGAAGCTCAGTTGCTAATCTATGCAATTCCGTTTTCGGAGGGCGCTCAAAATCAGGGTTGCCAAGATAACGAATAAACTCCGTGACGCGCGGTCGTTCTACTGAATCTATGCGGTCGGCTACAAGTGTAAATTTTGGCTTGTTAGTATTCAAATCAGCGCATGAAATACTCCAAACGCCGCCCTCTCTAGCTCGCACTGTTAATTTCTGATCTTGTCTTGTAACGTGTAGCTTAAGCGCAGCTGCAATTTGTTTAATTCCGCGTTCAGAAACAGGTCGATTAACTTTCAAATGAAGCACATGCGCCCCCTGAAATGTAGAATACCAATAACTTCCAACGTGACCGAAGTTTGGTAAGCGTATAAAAGATCCAATTTCGCCAGGCATTTAAAATCAAATATTATATCGCCTGAACAAGTATAAAAATGGCAGGTGCCCTAACCTTACTTTAATGGGACCATGGGGTAGCCTGGCATCCTACGGCCTTGGGGTGGCCGTGACCCGAGCGACCTTTTTTCTTTTGCAAAAAGAAAAAACGTCGACGAAAAAAGAAAACTGCGTCTGGGTATTCGAATTGCGAAATTAATGTTTTTAGTTTCGCTTCGGCAATCTCGGTGGTCCCATTTCAAACTTGCTTTTAGAATATTCAATTGCTTTAAACGCGTTGAACACTTCTCTTTTATTACTTACTTCACCTAAAAAATAATACTCAAATGCGGTCGTAGTCTAATGGTATGATTCGAGCTTTCCAAGCGAGCCTTTTTCTAAAAGGTTCGATCGAAAACCAAAAATTGGTTTTCCGAAAAAAGCTTGAGGCCCGGGTTCGATAAGCCTTTTCTTTTAAAAAAAGAAAAGCTTTGGGAAAAGAAAATTCTCAGCTACGAAAATCCCGGCGATCGCATTTCAAACTTCTATACTATCTGAGTGTTTTAAGTATCGAGTTCGTCACTTCATCTTCGCTTTTTCCATTTGTGTCTATATTTCTTCCAATTTTAAATTTTGACACGAGGTTATAAACCGCTTTTGTAGCTTGTTTTCCGTAAGATTTTTTCCGTTGCGAATCCCGCTTAATACAAATTGCAAGAGGCGCGTTTAGCGTGAATATAAAATGTGCAAACGGCAATTCTTCGACAAGTTGAACGATTTGGTTTCTATTATAGAAATTTCCATCAAACACAACGTTTTTTTCAGTTTTCAACAGCTTCTTCACTCTAGGTAATATAGATTTAGTTGCTAGCAAGAAATTTTCAACCGGAATTCTCCCTTCGATCCTGTCAAGTTTTTTCTTTGACAGTAACTCGTCAATAGAAATATACTCTGCTCCAATGGCTTCAGCAATATTTTTTGCAACCGTTGTTTTTCCAACTCCAAGCGGCCCGCGAATAACAACAAAAAAATTCATAACAATAACGACGGCGTCCTTGCTTATAGCCTTTTTCTCTTTTTCTATTTGTTCCTTTTTCTAACCATAAATTTGTTAAACTCCTCGACCTAAACGTATTATGATTAAAGCAGTGTTTTTTGACCTCGATGGCACTCTAGTAGATACAGACAAACCAATAGTTCGCGCAGTACAATTGGCGTTTACTGCCGCAGGTTTGCCTAAGCCAACAGCGAAACAAACCTTAAAATTTTCCGGTTATTCGACCATAAATTGGATTGACTGCCTTTTGCGTGAATTACAGTTGAATCATGACCCGCACCCGCTTGCGGAGTCGATGCATAGTATACTCAAAAGTGATTTAGAAAAACACGGTTCACCTATGGCCGGCGCAAGAAAAACTCTTAATGCACTAAAAAAACGCGGGCTAAGATTATTCGTTGTGTCAAATGCTTCAGAAGCTTATTTACCGGCTGGTTTACAAAGATTAAAATTATTTAATTATTTTGAAGATGTTATTGGACTAGAAAAATTAATTGTACCAAAGCCAAATTCAATTTCACTTATAAATTTAATTTCGAAATTAGGGCTCAAACCCGCAGAATGCATTTATGTGGGCGACACTGAAGTAGACGTGCAATACGTCAAAGGTGTTGGCAACGGGATAACCCTTGCTTTGTTAAAAAATTCTCGCAATCGAGATGTAAAAGCAGATCATTACTTAGCGAAGTTTTCAGATTTGTTAAACGTTGTGCCACAGCCTCATGCTACTACTAATTAGATTATCCGAAGCTTTTCCACCTTTGCTAAAGAACACTGACAAGCAACTAGAAAAAAATTTAAAATTATTATCTGCGACTGCATCCAGTGCAAAATATACGACATTTTCCTTTGCATTTGCAATGTGTGCAGCTATTATTTCAATCCTATTTTTGTCACTGCTTTCTTTTCCATTACTTTTTGCACTTCCACTTGCCGCAATTTCTTTCATTTTCTCTCTTTTACTTCCAAGTTTTGATGCTAAATTGAAGCTAAATAAAATTGACTCAAGCTTACCGTTTTCGATTTATTCGCTTGAATCTGAATTAGCAAATGGGATAAATCCATCAATTGCATTAAAAGAACTTCGCCACTTCCCAGCGCTCAAAAGCGAGTACGAACAAATCGTTCATTTGATTTCAAAAGGGGCTCCGGCTGATTTACTTCCAAAGCTTGTAGTAACTCCGTCTGAAAACTTTTCAAAAATACTCCAGTTAACCCTAAATAACGATTGTGAAGCATTGAAAAAATTTAGAGCGGATTTAGCGCAAGAAAATAAAAACAAGTCAAAACAATCTGCAGCTAAAGCGAATTTACTCGGCACTTTTTTCATAGGAGTAGCCGCAGTTTTACCTGCTTTATTTTCCGCAATAGCTCTACTTGGACAAGTAGTTGGCTTCACGCTAACAATCTTTCAAATAATTTTTGCATTCATAATCCTATTTCCATTATTCGATGCAAGCATACTTTACTATTTAGAATTAAACACATTCAACGAAAACTAATAACTACTCATGTACGAATTCCTACTCTTGCTTTTCATTTTTGCCTTGCCTGCGCTAGCAAAAGCAGTCAAACAATTCAAAATCGAACGTGAAATAAACGCAATTGAAAAAACACTTCCGGATGCACTACTTGCATTTTGTAACTCCGCCAATTTTGAAACCGCTTTGCACAACGCCGCTTCCCTAAAAACCCCCTCGGGTGCATTGTTCAAAAAAACTTTGCAATTATCACAAAAAGGCGCACCTATACTCATTGCTTTTTCTTCAATATTTGTACATTCTTTCACAATTCAAAAAACCGGAAACATACTTGCTAATGTTTATAGAAACGGCAGCTCCAGTATAAAAACTGCAAAACAATTTGCACTTGAATTATCTGACTCAAACAATAACCGCGAACAAATCAAAGCAGAAGCATCCATACAAAAATACTCCCTCTTGCTATGCTGTGCGTTACTTGTTCCCCTCGTAATTGCTTTTATTTATTCAATTTCAACTAAAGCATCTGCATTCCTCCAATCCAATGCAACGGTTTCCTTGCCAATTGTCACTTTGTCTATAAACTTCTATCTCGTCTTGCTAGCAATAATTTCTTCTTACTTCCTATCTAAACAATTTTCCGCACACTTTTTAACATTCTTCTCAATCACCGCGCCAGTTTCTCTACTCGTGTTCAATATAGTTCCTTTTTTCCTAACGTAAACAATTTTAACCCTCGTTCCGTTACTTGTATCATGTCACTTTCACTTCGCATAGTCGATAAACCAAAACTCAAAAACCCAATTATAATAGAAGGATTTCCCGGAATTGGCATGATCGGCACAATCGCAAGCAGCTATCTAGCCGAACAACTTGGAATGAAACTAATCGGCTACTTCTCTAGCCCACACTTTCCCCCAATCGCCGCAATACACGATTACGTGCCAGTATCGCCAGCGCGCATATATGCAAGCGAAGAACACGACCTCGTAGTCATATTTTCCGAACTAGTAATTCCAGCTCCACTTGTAATCCCACTGTCAGAACAAATAATAAATTTTGCTGAAAAAAACAATGCTAAAGCAATTTATTCCTATGCGGGTATTGCTTCACAAACTCCCGACGACAAGACATACGTAATCACGAGCACAAAAAAACTAGCAGAAGACATGCGTAAACGCAAATTTGAACCAGTAAAAGAAGGAGCAACGCAAGGCGTTTCCGGAGTACTAATCGCCGAATGCGCAGCAGCCAAATTCCCAGCAGTTAACTTCATGGTACAAACTGCCTCTCCACTAGACCCACGCGCAGCAGCAAAATTAATTGACAAAACCCTGCAACTACTTGACATCCAACTAGATACGCGTCCACTAGTACAAGAAGCAGAAAAAGTCGAGTCAAAACTAAAAGAAGCAATGGACAAAATGAAACAAATGCACTCAGACTACTCAAAAATGCAAACAAACCCAATGTACGGGTAAGCCACATTTTTAGTTTTTGAAATGCCAAAAAACCAAAAGCAGGAAAGTAACCAAAGTACTTTAATCTTTTAACCTCCCTACTTTTAACGCTATAAAAACCTGCAGGGGTAGCAAAGCTTGGTCAAACGCGTAAGGCTTAGGACCTTATCCCGTATGGGTTCGAGAGCGAGCCTTTTTCTTTTAAGAAAAGAAAAAGCATCGATGGAAAAAGAAAACCACGTGCTCCTCGAATTCAAAAAACCCGTTCGGAAAAATATCCAACGGAGAGTGAAAATCTCTCCCCCTGCATTTTACTTTTTTTTAGTTTAAATCGTTGTTTTTAGCTGGAATGAAAAAGCGTTTTATTCCAAGCAACAAGCGTAGAATCCATTCAACTGCAATTGCCACTATTAGAAACGGGACAAATCTAGGTATACTTGTTAGTAATTCAAGTGCTTTTGTTTCAACAATCGCAGGTGTAAACGAACTGGCATCAATTAACACTATGCCCAAAAGTGCCAATGGAAGTAACTTACCCAAGTCAACTGACACCTGTTCATCGTAATACGCGCATATTCTAATCGCAGTGACTATAGAAATCGATAAAATAAACGCAGTTTCAAGCGGCAGTTTTGTGGACATTAAGTAAAGCATTACTGAAAGAAACACGAACCACACAAAAGAAAACAGCGGGAACAAAATCGTGTATTTTAACAAGAAAATAAGCATATCGAAATACGCGCGTAAGAATTTGTGTGGCTTATCCGTTTTTATTTTATAAAGTACTTTTTTTGATAGCTTAATGTAAAAAGTGCCAACTATAATTGCATATATAGCTATGCTAAACGATAACGCCAGCACAGTCATGCTCGTTTCGCCAATTAAGCTAACCCCCTGTTGGTATAATTGACTTGCTTGAAATGCAATTTGTGCTGCATCTTGGCTCATTATCATGAATTAACTTTTTGCTTTTTACAATTTTAAACTTTTGTAATTTACAATTTTGTTTTATGTGCAAAGCTAGCGCTGGGTCATGTTAGAAGTGTTTTAGTCGTTTTGGACTTTTTTGTAACAATTCGTTTTTTTAGACTTTCTTTACTTTCTTTGCGCGTAATCCGCGTTCGCCGGTTTCAACTTCGTATTCAACTGAGTCGCCCACTGCGAGTGCAACGCCGCCTTCAACTTCTGAAGTGTGTACGTATGCGTCTTTACCGTCTTCGCCAGTGATAAATCCAAAACCACGTGCAGCGTTAAACATCTTTACTTTACCTTTCATTAAAATCACCATTTATCGGTAAACATAATTTGGAAACCGCTTGCTTATAACTTCTACCTTTTAACAAAAAACAACGAAGTTACCCTTCTTTTTTTATACTCGTGGTTCATTTGTTTATTTATGAAACTAGTTTTCTTTAGTCTATTGATATTGTTGTTTTTACAATACGCCACAGCTTTAGAGCAATTTTCTGACCCTGCTTCTCCAGATACTGCAGCAGATGCGTTGGCTAACACTCGACGCATTTTTTCCCTTGCAGATAAACCAACAGATTTTGTTTATACGCGTACGGTTGCTGTGCCTTTCAATTCACAAACTGGCGTAGGCACACTTACTGAAAACGCATTTTTTAAAATAAGCGGTAGGCTAAAGGAGATTGATCCTGCTTCAAGTGACTTGACTCGTTATTCTGACCGCGCTTTTGAATTGCTAAACGGTACGGTTGAGTGGCGTTTTCAACAATCTTCAAACGATGCTGATCCAAAGTGCACGCGTTCAATTACAGTAAGCGGTAATGCCAAGGATTTCATTTCAAATTTAGACGTGTTTGTAGATGTTAATGACGGCAAAGACGCGAATGGAAACGTAGCGCACTTAAATGGATATGACTTACGTTTAACCTACAAGAAGCAAGGCCTTAGTGGTAAACCTGAATTTGCACTTGCTGGCAAAATTCTAATTCCAGTTGATGTTACATATGTAACTACCGTTCACCAGTCAACTACGGGTATCCGACAAATTTGTGATGGAAGCACAGAAAGTACTACTAATACTCGCAAAAAATCTATTCCAGTTCAATTCCCAGTTACTTTCCTTGACTTTAGTATAGACCAGTTCAGCCAATCTGGTGAATTAACTGCTAATGAACCGTATGGTAATGAGTTCGAAGGCAAAGTCACTTCTATTTCCGGCGCGCAAGAAGCGAAATTCACTACGTTTGTTACAACCACTCCAGTAAAGATTCTAGGAAATGACGGGCCTTGGAAAGTAACGTGGAGTATTGAGTTGCCGAATGCAGTTAAAGCATTAGAAAACGCAATTGAAGAAGATTCTGACAATGATGGCTTAACAAATGTTGACGAAACAAGGTATGGCACTGATTCAAACAACCCAGATACTGATAGTGATGGCTTGCTTGATGGCTGGGAAGTCAATGGAGTTTACAAAAGTGGAAATAAAGTAGCTGACTTACCTACAATGGGCAGCGACCCGTTAAAGCGCGATGTATTTCTTGAAATAGATTGGATGGCTGCAAATGTATCTCACTCGCACAAGCCAGAAAATGCAGTTATTCAGCGCGTCGTAAATGCATTTGCAAACAAAGAAATTCGGTTACATGTGGATACTGGTCAATGGGGAGGGGGAAACCAGGTAAGAGAGCAACCTAGCGCTGCGTGGAGTGAGTTTAAGTTTATTAATCCCGATGAGAAGCCAAACTACCTGGCCAATGGAAACAA
>JAHFHN010000025.1 GCA_023246885.1 Microcaldota archaeon | reverse complement strand
TTACAACCCTATGATCATGAAAATCGTCAGATTCAAAATTACCTTGTTGCTTCCATGCTTCTTCTGACACAAACAGTTTCGATCTCCTATAAAACATATTTTTAAACCATAGCTTGTGAACTAGGCAATTCCTTACTAACTCTTGAGGGGTCAACTATTAGAAAACGACTATTAGGCGTTGTTCTAACTTCTCGCACGCTTACGCCTAGGCTATTAGCCACTTCAAGAAGTTCACGATGCAAAGGCGAAACACCAGAATAAACCCTATTTTTTAGATAAAGATTACTCCAATGAATTTTAAGAGGCAAGCCAACATGAATCGCTAGTTTAACTGCTTCAGTTAAAGCGCGTTTCCGCCACCCACCATAATAAGTTGCCATTGCACGTGGAA
Source organism: Microcaldota archaeon (assembly GCA_023246885.1). GTDB lineage: Archaea > Micrarchaeota > Micrarchaeia > Norongarragalinales > UBA8480 > JAHFHC01. The sequence goes on along the minus strand of JAHFHN010000025.1, from coordinate 8,566 downwards.
GAGCATACTTGCCAGGTTCTGGGGAATCCGTAGTTTTAAAATGCGCTTGTGCAAAAGCCAAACGCAATCCGTGTGGTTTAGCTAAATGAAGGTGAACTTGAACTGTGCCAATGGCACTTGGATTATCCGCACTTGGCCCATGGCCAACCGTTCCTTTTGATGCGGTTACAAAATGAGGCATATGCACTGGCTTCGGAAAAACTACAATGTCCGCTACATGCGTTAAACTATTTGTAGTTGATTTTGCAAAACGTTGGCCAAGCAAAGAAAACGGCTCCATCACTACAACGGCCTTATCGGTCTTTACAACCCTATGCCCAAAAAAATCGTCATTTTCAAAACTACTTGGCTGCTTCCATGCTTTTTCTGACACAAAACGTTTTGATTGCATTTTTTTATCAAATCACAGAGATCGTTGGTTAGGGTGGCGAAGTGTAACTTGTGGGTCAGGCCACTCGAATCTTTCTTCAAGATTAAACCCAGTCGCTTTACTTAAATCAATCACTTCTTTATGAAACCTAGATTTATTCCTAGTAGATCCACGATATAACACAGATAATGGAACACCTAAAGATACTCTTTCTTCGTGAAGTATTTTTAATGCATCGTGCAAGGCATGTTTACGCCATCCGGCATATTTAGTAGCTAACGACCTTGGAAGGCAATGCTCTCCCTTACCAGCAATAAAATGAGACTGAGCAAAGCTAAGAAAAAAATCAGATGGACCAAACTCTTCACGTTCAATTTCAAGCGTACCGATTGAACCAGAATGTTTATACCCCGGCCCACCAGCCCTCACTCCATTGGCAGCGCCTACAAACACTTCAATATGTTCTGGGCGTGGAAAAGCTAGTATCTTAATGGGATCATGAGGAGGCCTATACCCGGTTCGCAACGCAACCTCAGCATAATGAACCATTTCACGCCATTCGTCTAAACGGGGAGTTACAAGCAAAACCTTTGGTAACTTAACTATCCTATGCCCATGAAAGTCTTCATGAACTCCATCTGGAAGTTCTTTCCATGCTTTGAGTACAATTGGAATAAGTTCGCTTCGTGGCATTGAAGTTAAAAAAGGACAAACACATATTTTAAACTAGGTTCTCACAAAAAATGGATAAACTCTTGTTTGGCACAGCCGGTATTCCTCTTTCAACACAGCCACGCAATACTGAAAACGGCATTGCACAAATCAAAACACTTGGCCTTGATTCGCTAGAACTTGAATTCGTACAAAATGTCAATATTTCAGAAGAAAAAGCACCCTTGATAAAGCAAACCGCTGAAAAAAACAACGTCGTACTAACGTGCCATGGTTCTTATTTTATTAATTTAAACGCAGTTGACAAAGAAAAAATTGAAGCTAGTAAAAAAAGAATCTTACACGCAGCACGCGTACTCAAAATGTGCGGCGGCTGGAGCCAATGCTTCCACTCGGCCTTTTACTTAAAAAGTTCTAAAGAAGAAACTTACCGCACAGTGAAAAAAGCGCTTGGAGAAATTGTTGAAACTATGAAAGCCGAAAATAACCGCGTGTGGATAAGGCCAGAGACAGCTGGAAAGCACTCACAATTTGGAAACCTAGATGAATTACTGCAGTTGTGCAGTGAAGTTGATCAAACAATGCCGTGCATTGATTTTTCACACATGCGCGCTTATTCGCTTGGAAAAATAAACAACTATGACGAATATTCAAAAGTGCTGAACAAAGTTGAAACTACCCTTGGCAAAACAGCGTTGAAGAATATGCACATGCACATTCAAGGGATTAAATACGGCGAAACAGGTGAGCGCTCGCACCTGGAAATAAAAGACGATCCAGAATGGAAATACAGCGACTTAATGAAAGCACTAAAAGATTACAAGTGCTGCGGGGTAGTAACGTGCGAGTCACCAAACCTAGAAACAGACGCACTGATATTAAAGAAAACTTTCGAGAAACTCGCGTAGTTTAAAGGTAGTTTATTTTTTTGAAAAGTTTTTTTGACGGTTTATTTAACTGAACTTCAGATAGTTTATCTTTTTCAACCCACACGAGTTTTTCAAGATCGTCGCTTGCCTGTGCGCTACCTGAAATATATTTTGCTCGATAAACTAGGAATATATAATGTGTCATCTCTCCTCGCTTATCTGGCGCGTAATCTTCGTCAAAGGAAAGTGGTTCAAGAAGCTGAACTTTAATACCAGCTTCTTCTTGGATTTCTCTTTGAATCGCATCAGTTAGCGATTCGTCATCCAAGTTAACCCCACCCCCAATTAAATGCAAAGTATTTGGATAAGGGCCTATCCCTTCCGGCTTCTTTCCAAAAAGAAGCAAGTTCCCCTTTTCAATAACTGCGCTTACAATAACTCTACTTTTCATAATACAATTAAACACAGAAAGTAGTTAAAAATTAGGCTTGTTTGCTCAGCTCATCTGATAAAAATAGCATTATTTTACTAAAAGCCGATTTAGGTTATCCCAATTAAACGTTTTAGAAAATCTATTAACTGCGTAACTAAATCCGCACTAACACACTTTCCAGAAGCACACACATTACTACTGCATTCAAAATGGTTCTCACACAATTCAGCTTCACGCTTTTGCAAACCTAAACTACCATTAAGCAAACAGAAACTCCCAGCAACCCTATAACCTAAAGGCAAACACTTTCCATCAACTATACAACCACTGCATTGAAACTCTTGTCTCTCTGAAGCATTGCCGCGAGACGAACTAGAAATTTGTACATTGCTTCTTTCAACTTCTTCTGGTGAATCACGTTGAGAGGCATTACCGCGAGTTTCAAAAGGCAAGGCTGAACTAGTTTGATTTACAACAACACAAACTCCAAGATTACAAGTTCCATTTCCAGGACACTCAACCCACTGCCCGCCAGAACACACCACTCGATTATTGTTAAAATTACAAGTATTTACCACACAATTCAACTGAACTGGCAACGGTATTGAAGGCTGAGAAACTGGCAACGACACATTTGCAGAAGAAGATGTACTCTGAGAAATATTAGCGCTAGCAGAAGCATTCGCCTGCGCGCCTACACAAGCACCATTAGAACAATAAGCCCCAGATGAACAACTCACCCAATTTCCATTACTACAATACTGTTCACTATTAGTTGGATTACATGTAGTTCCATTGCATCCAGATACACACGCGCTGTTCCTACAAACATAACTAAGCTGGCAATTATTCCATTGTCCTTGATTACATATTTGTTCTGCATTGTTTGGATTACATTGAGTACCTGTACAAGTGGCTACACAAGCACCTGCACTGCAAACTTGTCCACTAGAACAACTAGCCCAATTGCCATTTGAACAATATTTTGAATTGTCACTAGGATTACACGTTTGCCCACTACATTGCACACAAGCCCCATCACGACAACCATATTGGCACGCATGTGCATAGGAAACTAACATACCTAAGCCACTATCGCATTGTACTTCGTTTAACTGATTGCTGGTTTCACTGTTCTCACAATGATCGTAAAAAATAGCAGTGCCGTTTAAAGAAGAATCCGTACGACGGCTAGCTGAATTACCATTTTCTCCAATAACCACGTTTGGATCAGGTGGGCCACCGCCATTAGAATAATAGCCAGTGCCAGTTCCACGAACGTATAAATTAGCCCCACTATCACTGTCTACGCACTCAACACCCGCATAGGATGCGGCATTACTTAAGCCAAGCAAAAACAAGAATAATATTGCAAACGTAGAAAAAATCAATTTCATAATAAAACATATTTTGCAGTAGCCATATATAATCGTGCCTTCTCAAGAATTGAATATGTTAAAAGAAGGAGACAAAGCACCGGATTTTGAATTAAAAGACCAGAATGGCAAACTTCACCGTTTAGCTGACTACCGCGGCAAAACAGTTGTCGTTTACTTCTACCCGAAAGATGACACGCCAGGTTGCACAAAAGAAGCGTGCAGCATACGCGATAACTGGGCTGAACTCAAGAAGCGCGGCATAGTTGTGCTTGGCGTAAGCGGAGATAATGAGGAAAGTCACGCTGCGTTTGCAAAGAAGTATAACCTGCCATTTCCTCTTCTTGCAGATACTGACAGAAAAGTAATCAACGCCTTTGGCACATGGGGCGAGAAAAGCCTTTACGGCAAAATAATGCAAGGCATCTTGCGAACAACGTTCATCATTGATGGCACTGGAACTATCGTAAAAGTGATTGGAAAAGTAGATACTGCAAACCACGCACAGCAAATTATAGAAAATTTGGGCGAATAAAATAGGATGTGGCAAAGTAGCCGCAACCTTTATTACTTCACGGAAAATATAAATTAGGTGAAACTTATGCCAATTCGTAAAATTATTTCTGATGTTAAAACTGAATTCGGACTCAAGCGCGAATATAACGCCTTATTGAGCGACTTAAAGCGCGATGGGCATGAAGTTTATACTTATGAAAACAAGAAGCGTGACCCTACTTGGCGATTCGGCAGAAAACCACCGCACGCCATGTTCGAAGCAAGGAAAAGAGAAAGGGAAAGCCTACCAGATTATTTTGACCACGCTAGTAAACATGCAGTTCGAGTTGCACAGCTATTAGAACGCGTGGATCAATATTACACACAAAAGAAGCTAACTCGACCAAATATGGAACACTTACGCGCAAACCTTATTCACATACTACATGAAATGCACACACCCCAGCGAATACAAGATATAAGCCTCTACGCAGACGCAGCAGCTGAAGAAGGTGTTGAGATTACGCTAGATAGCTTTGAACGAAGTTACCGGGGAGAAATCGAAGAAGCGGGAAGGAAAAGAAAGGCCCTTCTAGCCAGACTACATGGATTTGAATTTGAAGACCCTAATCCAATGATAAGCAGCACAGTTAAGCGAAGGGTTCACCCGCGTAGACGCGTGCCACTTGATTAAAACAAATGAAAAACCACATCGTCGTAGGCGCTTACATTTTTAATGATGAAAAAGTGTTGCTCATTCATCACAAGAAATTAAAACTGTGGCTTCCGGTTGGCGGGCACATTGAAGAAGATGAATTGCCAGACGACGCGGTTAAACGAGAAGCACGCGAAGAAGTTGGGCTAGAAATAGAACTAATTGAAACAGACAAAACGCAATTTTGCGGTGCAATGAAACGCAAACTCGCAACTCCATTTCACGTAAACCTTCACAACGTAGGCGATCACGACCACTGCTGCCTCTTTTATTTGGCAAGGAGCAAAACCAAGGAAGTCAACCAAAACGAAAAAGAATTAACTGATTATAAGTGGTTCACAAAAGAGGAACTAAACAGCAAAGAAGTTCCAGCCGACGTTAAAGCAATTGCACTAACCGCATTTGAAATCTTAGAAAGAATGGAAAAGACATAACAACTAAATAAATAGAAAAATCTCAGTTATTTTTTCAAAAACGGGCTTAACACATTAAGCCATGGAACTTTCTTGAAGTCACGGACGTTTTCAGTAACAACCGTATGAATGTTCTCCCTTTCCATTGTTGCTACTAGCAAAGCGTCAAAAAATGGAATTGAATAACTTTCCCGAATTTGGCTTGCACGGAGAACATCATCTCCAGTATAGGTTAAAATTATAGAGCTGTCGGCTAGTTTACGTATGAAAACACGCGCTTCTTCAAAGCCAAGCTTGTTTTTTTCATCAACTACATTCATAAATTCAGCTAGATTCTGAGAACTTACAACGCAAGTGCCAGCTGTACAGTGTTTTTCAATAACTGAAAGCGCAGCTGCATTTTGATTTGATTTCAACTCAACGGCGTATACTAGTACGTTTGTGTCAATCAAAACTTTTGAATCTTGACTTATAGAGGTCTGACCTTCTTTCATATGGTTTTTCATCACCTTTCAAACCCAAATCGATGCCCTTTTTCATAATTCGGACAAGTTCAGCAACTGCTTCTCGGCGCTTTTTCACTGAATTTTCATAAGAATCAACTATTGCACCAGTAACCGCTTCGCTAAGCGAGCCCTTCTTACCCCCGTACCGCTCCTTAGCTAACTTGCGCAGCATTTTTTCCGTTTTATCATCTAGAGAAATTAAAACATCTCCCATGACCATAGCTAGCTATCTCCATAGATAAATATCTTCCGATATTTGTTATTTGATTGAAAGTACGCTGAGTAATTAAACCAATACCGCGGAAAAAAGAGACAAATAGCTAAAGAGCTGCCAGTAATTCTCCACTCGCATCTCAACATATAAAGTAATCCAGGGGGGTCAATTAGCTAAGAATTCAACTATTTGTTTGATTGGCTTATCTCGGTTGCCGTTTACCTTTAATTTGTGGTCAGCTCCATGAACTACAATTAGTTCGCCTTGTTGCAAGTGCTTTACAAGTTCTTCACTATCACTTAGCGCCACGTCTTCGTCTTTATCCCCATGCAAAATAAGCACTGGACAAGCTATTTTCTCAACTCGCTTATAGAGGTCTTTATACTGTACTAAATCTTCAAAAAAAGAATAATTAACACGTAGAAGACGGCGCTTGCCAGCGTTGTAGAAATTGTAACCTTTTTGCTTCCATTCAGCGATTGCAGCTTCGCCGTACTTGCGCGTACGCTGTAGTATATAATTCGAAACTGGCGCAATGAGAGCTAATTTGTCGAGTTTGACTTGCAATGCAACTAGCATAGCAACTAAACCACCACAGCTCGATCCCATAATTGAAAATTTTGTAAAGCCTTTTGTCTGTAAAAAGCTTATAGCTGCAAGTGTATCTTGCACCATAGTTGAAACGGTTTGCTCTTCAAATTTGCCTTCAGACTCGTAATTTCCTGCTAAATCAAAACGAAAACTATTTTTTCCTTTTTTAGCAAGGCCCTGGCTTAACTTAACACAAGTGTCCGCGTCTTTTCCACTTGAAAAACCATGAACCATTACTACAACGTCTTTGCTTTTTGGATTCGCAACTTCAAGCACACCGCAGAGTTTTAGTCCACGCGAATTAAAAAAGAGTTTTTCCATGCTAATCATTATGAAGCGCAACTCTTTTTACCTTAAGCACATAACATATACTACTATACAAATAGGGGTGTTTTAGAAAATTATGGCACATGAAGTTAAACCATTAAAGTACAAAATTTTGCCGGGTTTCAGCGAAGCACAAATAGGCGACCACCATTCAGTTCTCTACGCAGGATATGTAAAGAAGTTAAATGAAATTGAAGAGAAAATGAAAACAACGGATGTAAGCCAAGCAAATGGAACTTACAGCGAATACGGCGAATTACGTAGGGAAGAAGCCTTTGCAACTAATGCTATTAAACTACATGAAGGTTACTTCGAAAATATGGGCGGCAACGGCCAACCATCTGGAAAACTCATGGAACTTATCAAAACAGACTTTGGCTCTTTTGAACAATTTGAAAAGTACTTTAAAGCAGCTGGAATAGCCGCACGCGGGTGGGTTGTACTTTGTTTTAACTGGGATGACCACAAATTACACATATACTCTTCAGATTATCACACACAAGGGATATGGAACTGCACGCCAATCCTCGTGCTTGACGTTTATGAACACGCGTATTTCATTGACTACAAAACACAACGAAAAGCGTACATTGAAGCGTTTTGGAAAGTAGTCGATTGGGACTACCTAAACAAACTAGTTGAAAAACTAGAATTAACAAAACACAAAAAAGACAGCCTATAATTTTAAAAAGGTCGTTAGGTAAATTGTTTTTATGTCAGTAAATGAAAGAAAAATGGATCGTGGGGCACTGAGAGCTACTGCAGAACGCCATTTGAAAGAAATTGGGATGCAGCGATATGGCTGGCTTCATCCAGATTTACAAGTTGCACTTCATACTGCGCATAAAAAAGGTAAAATTACCAATGAACATTTGACAGCGCTTGGCGATTTGTTTAAAGCAACTACGGTTGAACGAATGAAACCACATTTAGCCAAAGCAACTGAGATTGCTAAACACGCTTCAGGTCAAGAAGCCCTTAACCATTTAATGCGCACAGTTAACCGAGTTATTACGCCGCCATTACATGCGGAAGTAGTTAAAGCTCTCGAAGAAGCCAAAAGTTTTCATGCCCAAAATCTAGGAGATAAAACCAACAGAAGAAGATACGCGGCACTTCACACTGCAATTCAAACGGGAGAATTAAACAAAGCGGCTAAAAGCGTTTTAAAAAACGCAATTGGCGCACTTGAACACCACGCCGGAGATTATCAATTAGAATTAACTGATCCCGAACCCCCTTCAGAAAAAAGAGCAAAGAGACTAAAAAAGCTACTAAAAGACGCAGGATATAAAATCGGAATATTAGAAGCAGCAATCAGAAGTACAGCCCAAACTAAATAGAAAAAAACGGCGCCGATCGAAAGTTAACTTATTCCTACAATAACTAGGCGGCACAAGCACTTGTTACACTATTACTCCTATTGGCTACTTTTTACGCCCTGGGAAAGAATCGAACTTTCGACTTCCTGGTTAACAGCCAGGCGCTCTACCTCTGAGCTACCAGGGCATTTAAAACGGGAAATAGATTGTGTTTGAAATAGTTTAAAATCACGAGTGTTTAGCTTTTCTTAACGTTTCTTACG
>JAHFHN010000024.1 GCA_023246885.1 Microcaldota archaeon | reverse complement strand
AAAGCGCAACTTACAAAATTGGTTTATCGTCCTAGCACGGAACGAGCCAAGTAAATTACGGTTAAACGCGTTGGAAAACCTCGCGAAATTAGAACGCACCACAATCTCTAACCTTCTTCGTGATTTGAAGGAGAACCGCACTGGTGGAACTTATATGTCCGTAAGCGTGTTTTTCAACAAACTCGCCAACGAAGGCATTCTTACAAAAGAAGAAATTGGCCGGCGCACATACTGGCGGTTCGCCACTGAGGCAGTTGATTTGAAAAAGTACCTACTTATATCTGGTACGGATAGTTGGGTTAAAAACAATTAAGTGAATTATTTTAGCATGTGGATTGCGCGTTTCAAGGTTTGGCATGATAGTATAATTGCTCCAGCAACACAAGGGTTAGATGTTACGGCCACTGTTTACTATTTGAATGTGTTCAAAAAAGGTGCCAAACTCTTTCATAACAAAGTTGTTGTATTTACTGGCACAGATTGGCAAAAAGCAGTTGCCAGGCTCCAGAAAAGCTTTCACTACCAAGTTCTAGAAGTTGACGAGAACAAATGCTTCTTTCGTGTCCCGGAGTTAAAGGCTTTTCACACTATTGTGCTTTCAAGCGAAGTTTTTCTCACTCAACCAATCGTATTCAAAGATGGGTTCCAATACTGGGAAGTAGCAAGCCACGACAAAAAAGCAATTCAAGCAGTATATACGAAAGTAAAAAAAGTTCGCGGTAAAGCTGAAATACTGTCATTAAAACGCATAAAGCACATTGTATTTGCCGCAGAACCATTAATTAGCCGGTTATCAGATAAACAGCGCGATGCATTTATCCTTGCTAAAGCTGGCGGGTATTACGATATTCCGCGCAAAAAGAGCCTTGAAGATATTGCCAAAAACGCGCGAGTTCCTTACACTACGTTCAGGGAGAGACTACAACGCGCAGAGTCAATCATAATGCATGCAGCAGCTGCAGACTAAACCTTCCAAGTTCAAGTTCTTAAAAACCCGTTTTATAGCGGGGTTAAGTTAACGTTCCTCTTTGCTTCTTTTTTGCTTATGTTTTTTGAATTTCTTGTATTTTGTGTACTTTTAGCCTTAGTGTACAAAATCTTGTCAAAGGAGACTGAACCAATAGTTATTCAAAACAAAACATGTAAATTTATCTAACTTTTACTAAATAGTTTAGAAAAAAAGTGATTTGTTCAATGGAAATGAAAACCGAATTTTTTGATGTAGAAACTGACTTTAATGGAGCACCTTTTGCAAGTTGTCTCCCGCCCTTAGGTACTGCTACTGGCTGGAAGGGGCTAGTTGGGTTCAACGTAAGTTGGACTCTTGATTTTCACGATGGTGAATTCCATTTTTGTCTTGACAACGGGTGGATGAAATCGGGTAAAATTGTTTTTGATCGACTCAAAAAAAATCCAGAGTACGTTGACGAAATTGAGAAGAACGTACTTCCACTTGCAAACGAAGCAGCCGACTATGCCATGAAAATTTCAAAAACCGATCTCAAGGAAAAAACATCAGAAGAAATGATTGAGATTCTCAACACGTATATTGCAAAGGTTACTCCGTCTTTTTCATGGGGTTTATTGCTTCCTGCACTTGACTTTGAACCTGATTTGCATTTAACCAACCATTTGCAAGCGTACTTGCGCAAAAGTTTTCCACAATCTGCAGACGAAATGTTTTCTATTCTGACAACCAACACCGAAGATAAGACATGGCAGGCAATTGAAGAAGAAGAATTCCTTAAACTTGCAATGCTTCCGGAAAGTCAAATACAAACCGCACTAGTGAAGCACAGTGAGAAATTTGTGTGGATTCCATGGGCTTGGCGTGGGCCAACAAAATGGGACTTGCAATATTATCAAGCGCTACTTGCATCAGTAAAAAAGGATCCTACTTTTAATGCCGCTGCTAAATTAAAAGAAAAGCAAAGTAAAATTGCTGAAATAAAAAAGAAACAAAATGAATTTGAGAAACTAGTTTCTTCAGAAATGCTGAAAATGTTTCGCATTGCACGCAAAATATCTTGGCTTAAACCGTTTAGAAAAGAAATTCAAATTAAAAGCATTTACTACTTTGAAACGTGGATTAAAGAAGCTTCTCGCAGAAGTGGAATTCCGCTTGAATTATTCCGTTTTCAGACACTAGAAGAAATGAAGGCAGCTGTAAATGGAAAACCGCTTGATATCGGGTTGTTGCAAGAAAGGCGCAAATCCTGTGTGTGTTTAATTGAACCAAATGGAATGAAAATTTATTCTGGAATAGAAGCTGAACGCTTTAGGAAAAATCACATAATTCGCCAGAAATTAGATAAAAACATAAGTCAATTACGCGGCGCAACTGCTGTGCCGGGCAAAGTAACTGGAATAGTTAAAATTGTTAATTCAGTTGCTGACTTCGGCAAAATGAACGAGGGAGATGTGCTTGTAAGTGTTTCAACTAACCCTGCGCTGTTGCCAGTAATGAAACTAGCAGCTGCAATTATAACTGACACAGGCGGATTAACTTGTCACGCGGCAATTGTAAGCAGAGAGTTGCACATTCCTTGTATTACTGGTACTAAGGTGGCAACGAAGTGGCTTAAAGATGGCGACAAAGTAGAAGTTGATGCAAGTAAGGGAGTTGTAAGGAAAGTCTGAAACTAGAAAGAAAAAAGGAGATTAGAGTGGAAAAAATTGTCAAAACTTTTACGCGTGACTTATCTATTACTGTTAGCGATTGGTGGCGTTTTGCACAAGGTGAGAATTTTCAAACAACTCTCGGTACTGCTTATCAAGCAAATCTTTCATATAGTAATGGTTTGTCAGTTACTTATTTTTATCTAGAAAACGACTTAGAAGCAGTAAAGCAAGCTTTTCTCGCTAAATTAACGCAAGATAATTATTACTACTTGAAAATAAGGGCGCCATTTAGAAAACATGTTGAGTTCTGCAAAGCATTAATCAAAAAATTATATGCAGATGGGCAACTAGATGAAAAAAAGTTTATAGAAATACGCAAGAGTTTCATTGCGCTTTACCCGACTTATCGGTTTACTCTATTGATTCCATCTGCTTGGGCTGAAGATGTAAAAAAGTTGTCAAACGGGGATAAAACTATTGCTGCGGCATTTGAAGACCGTATATTTGCAGAGGGTACATTTGAAGCGTTTGACGCGTTGCTGCGTATACTTATGCTTCCGAAATTAAAAGAAGCGAAGCAGTCTGAAAAACTCGCGAAGTTCATGAACGAAAAAGAAACTCTAGCGCTTGCACGTGATGAAAGTATTAATTGGAATGAAATAAAGAGCAGAACTGCAGGTTACACTTATGTTAACGGAGAAGTATTTTCTTTGCGTGATTACAAAAAATTATTTTGTGAAAAGGGTTACTTGTACGAAGAAGAAAAGCCAAGCGGAAATGAAATTAAAGGGGCAGTTGCGTACAATGGCGGTATCGTGAAAGGAAAAGTGAAAATAATATATGCCGTAGAACAATTGCAAGATTTTTCAAACGGAGCGGTATTAGTAACTCCAATGACGGTTCCAGATTTTATACCGGCTATGAAAAAAGCAAGTGCAATTGTGACTGACGAAGGCGGGGTAACTTGCCATGCTGCAATTGTAAGTAGAGAATTAAAAATTCCGTGTGTTATCGGCACTCGTCTTGTTACTAGGTTATTCAAAGACGGAGACGAAATCGAAGTCAACACAGAAACCGGCGTTGTGCGTAAATGCTAGCAGCCCCAGTTGCCTGTTTTGTAATCTCTCCTGCATCTTACGCAACTATTGTAAGAACAATATTCGTGGGATCCACAGTGACTGTCGGTTTTACATTCAACATCTATGCACTGCCCAGAAGAACAAATTTGTCTATAGCCATCACAATCTGAATTAGTTGAACAACTCGTTTGACCACTGGTCGTACCATTTGTAACACTCACTGTACCACAATCTGCGCTGCAACTTGTTTGTGTTTCATCGTCATCACAAATGTTATCGCCGCAACTGGGTTTAATTAATGTGCAGTCTGCCGAGCACAGGTTTGCGTCTTCTCCTGGTTTGCAAGAACCGTCACCGCATACTGCGTCAATTGCGTCACTTGGGCTACAATCTTGTGGGCAGCTTTGATAAGATTCTCCACCTTCGCAAATTGCATTAGCACATGCGAAGTACTTGTGAACTGCTTGTACGTTTATTTCAATTGGAGTTTTAGCAGACCGGCCGCCTTTAGTATCTAACGCATACGCCGTAATTATTTTTGTGCCAGCTTCAGCTGAAACAAATACCCACCTAGCGGTGCATATTGTTATTGAGCCACAGTCGAATGTTTTTGAGTCAGGTTGTTTTGCAAACGTTTCGTTTGATTCCCATACTAAACTTTGTATTCCGTCGCTTGTTTCGGCTCTAATATCTATTGCAAAGAATTCGCCGCGTTTTGGATTCGATAACTCTAATGAACTTGTAAAGTTTATATTGCTATTAATTGGTTCTAAGTTTTGTGGCTCTGAAATATTAGTCCCCGTATTGTTAAGGTTTTCAGTATTGGTATTATTTGGGCTAGGATAGGTGAAATTATTTGTATTATTAGAACTAGGATAAGTGCGGTTCGCAGTGTTATTGTTTGTAGGTTCATCTGGAGTTAAACAACCAACTAGGCCAATTGTAACGAACAATGCTAGAATTACGAATATTTTTTTCATATTAATTTTTCAAAGTTTTTATTGTATTTAAAACAATGCCTCTGGTAACGCAAACGCTAGTAGTCAAGCGTAGCGTAAAGTGGAAACTTGGAACAAAGTTGCATAACGTTTTGCTTTACTCTTTGTACCACTGCGTTTTGTTTAATTTCTGGATTAACGCTTTCAATGTATTGTGCTTTTGTCTTGTCTTCTGGCAAATCGTACGCTGGCGCAATTTCTTTGATGATTTCTGCAATCCATTTTCCAATTAGGGTTACTTCCATTTCTTTCATGCCGCGCGATGTAATAGCAGGGGTTCCTAACCTTATCCCGCTGGGGTAAAAGGGTGTTGAAGGGTCACTTGGAATTGTATTTTTGTTAACTGTAATGTGCGCTGCATCTAATGCATTTTGCACGAAAACCCCTTTTCCTTTTCCATATTGTGTTAAATCAATTAACTGCATGTGATTGTCGCTTCCATTTGTAACTAGTTTAATTCCATTATCCATTAGTGTTTTTCCAAGTGTGATGTTGTTTTTTACGATTTGTTTAGCGTAGTCTGCAAATTCTGGTTTAAGTGCCTCGCCAAGTGCAACTGCAATTGCCGCAGTTTGGTGGTCATGTGGCCCGCCTTGCAAGCCGGGAAAAATTGCTTTGTCTATTTTTTGTGCTAATTCCGCATCTTTATCCAAGCCTTTTTGTGTTACCATTATCATTGCCCCGCGAGGTCCACGCAAGGTTTTGTGCGTTGTAGTTGTAACAATATGCGCGTGTGAAACTGGACTTTTATGCGCTCCACCAACAATAAGCCCGGCTACGTGCGCAATGTCCGCTGCAAAATAAGCGCCAACTTCGTCAGCAATTTGTCCAAGTTCTTCAAAAGGAAATTCCCGCACGTAAGCAGTTGCACCACACCAAATAAGCTTAGGTTTATTTTCAAGTGCAAGTTTCTTCACTTCATCTAAATCAATGTAACCGTCTGGCTTAACATGGTACGGGACGCTTTTGTAATATTTTGCCGAAAAGTTAACTTTCCATCCGTGTGTTAAGTGCCCGCCATCGGGTAAATTTAAACCCATTACAGTATCCCCGGGTTCGCAAACGGCAAAATAAGCAGCTAAATTAGCCGGGCTACCTGAATAAGGTTGCACGTTTACATGCGGTACGCCAAAAAGCTTCTTCGCACGTTCAATTGCAAGGCTCTCCACACTATCCGCATTTTCATTTCCCCCGTAGTAACGTTTATGCGGATAACCTTCAGAGTATTTATTTGTAAAAACTGAGCCCAGGGCATTGAGAACCGATAAACTAACTACGTTTTCTGAAGGGATCATTTCCAGTCCTTCGGCCATGCGTTTAATTTCACTTTTAATAATAGAAGAAACTTCAGGATCCGTTTCCTTTACACTTGCGTTAAAAAATTTAGTTAAATTAGTTTCATTCACCACAAAACACCAGCCAAAAGTATTACTCGCAAAAGCATTAAATCACTATCTAGCGATATACTACCTAACGCGGCTGTGGTTCAGTGGTAGAATGCGACCTTCCCAACCAACCTTTTTCTTTTGAGAAAAGAAAAACGTTGACGAAAAAGAAACCTAACGTGGAGAAAGGTCGTGATCTGGGTTCGATTCCCAGCAGCCGCATACTAATTCGCGATCTCTATGATTTGATGAAAAATGAAATCAAAAAAAAATGTGTCAGAAGCTGCATGGGCGCAGCGAGGTAATTTTGAAACTGACAGTTTTCACGATCATAGAGTTATACGGACAGATAAAACGGTTATAGTAATGGCCCCGTTTTCTTGGTTTAGCCAGCGTTTTGCAAAACCGAAGTCAACCCCAAAGCGTAACTATGTGTTTTCCGTATCAAAAGAAGATATTGTGGTTTTTCCGAAGCCAGTGCATATGCCTCATTTTGTAACCGCGTCGAAGGGAACGCGGATGTTCGGGCCTTCGCAACATTATTCGGCTGCGATTGGCACAGTTCAAGTTCGACTCTATTTAGCTAAATCAAAACAACGTTTGCGTTTGTCTTTTGCACAAGCGCATTTCAAAACTAGAGATCCTGCGGAACCTAATAAGCATGCCCTACCGCGCTCAATTGCAACTTATTATGGGGGGTGGAGAAAACGCGCGTTAACTGAAGCAGTTAAACTAGCCGTTCATGTCGATTTGCCTCTTGAGATCCATTGGAGTAAACTTTATCCAAAAAAGCGGGCTTATCCGGGTGTTTCACCTTTGCATCGGGAACTACTTGAAGTTGCTAGTAGCCTAGGGGTTAGAGCGCGAGAAGTTAGGTCTGATAAAGGGCGTTTTCTGGTAATTAATCCCGCCAAGCGTTAAACAAGGTTGTTAAATATGGAAATTAAACTTGGAAAATATCGTCATTTTCGTAGTGGAAAAGAATACGAGGTTATCGGTGTAGCCAAGCATAGCGAGACCTTGGAAGAGTTGGTTGTTTACAAAGCGCTTTATGGAGAAGAACAACTTTGGGTTAGGCCCCTAAAAATGTTTAAAGAAACAGTCATTGTAGATAACATACAAAAACAAAGGTTTGAATTCATAGGGTAGCGGTTTTTTAAACTTTGATTTCCCATTTGTTCATACTTAGTATGATGTTTTTATTAGTGTTTTTATAACGTTTAGAGGATGGTTTCAAATGAAAATTAAAAAAGCAGTTATTCCCGCCGCCGGGTTCGGCACTCGTTTCTTGCCAGCTACTAAAGCTATGCCTAAAGAAATGCTTCCAATTATCGACAAGCCAGCCATTCAATACGTCGTAGAAGAAGCGATTGATGCCGGAATTGAAGATATAATCATCATTACTGGCAGGGGCAAGCATGCCATTGAAGACCATTTTGACAAAAGTATTGAGTTAGAACATTTGCTTGAAAAAAATAAGGATTTTGAAAAACTAGAAAAAATTTCAGAAATCGCAGAAATGGTTGACATTCACTACGTTAGACAAAAAGTCCAGTTAGGTTTACCTGACGCAATTGCAGTTGCAAAAAAGCATATTGGTAGTGAACCATTTGCAGTTCTTTACGGAGATGATATTCATGTGTCAAACAATGGCAAATCTGCAATCAAGCAAGTAATTGAATGCGCTGAAAAATACAATTCAAGCGTTTTTGGAGTCACGCCAGTTGACAAAAGTGAAGTACACAAATATGGTGTGATTAAAGGTAAACAACTTGAAGCTGGAGTGTTTGAGCTAGAGGACATTATAGAAAAACCAAGCGTGGAAAACGCGCCTAGCAATTTAGTTAATTCTGGCAGGAATGTGTTTACCTCATCGTTTTTTGACGCTGTTGAAAAAGCGCCTATTGGCAAAAAAGGCGAGAAGCACATTGATGCAGTTGCCAAAGAAATGATGAAGCATGAAAAAGTAAACGCGAAGCAACTTGATGCAAGGTGGTATCCGGTTGGGGATAAGTTGACGTTTGTAAAAACTACAATTGACTTTGCTTTAGAGCATGCAGAAATCGGGCAAGAGACTAGAAACTATTTGAAAAATTCGTTAAAAAACTAAATAGTTATTAAACAAAAAAATGTTTTTCAATAGTTACCTGCAAAGAAATAGAATGCTAGCACGCTTATAGTTAGAATTATTTGTCCGGCTATCATAAGCGTTGCAATTTGTTTTTCAGTAAATCCTTTTTTCATTTTTAGCCAGTACGGTAGTTTCATAACTACGTGCGTTAGTGAATATATTTCCTTGTAAGGTGCTTTGATTGTACCATCGCGTTGTAAGTCGCCGTATGAACGTACTTTAAATCGGCCGCGTAGTTTAAGTAACGCTTCAACTATCCATGGAATGAAAAGTAAAATGCCGAGTTTTTCTGCGTTTCCAATTATAATTGCGCTTACAAATGCAGCTCCTGCAAAGTAAGTAAGTGAGTCGCCAGGTAACATTTTAGCTGGTGTCCAATTGAATTTCATGAACGCTAGTAAAGTAGCCCGCCTTCAAGTGAGTTAGGCGTACCGCGTGTTAAAAGAAATACGGCTAGACCGAGAAAGGCAATTGAAGTTGTCCCACTTTCTACTCCATTTACTCCGGCTAGCATGTTCGTTGCATTGGAAACACAAACAACGGCGATTGGTATAGCTAACAAAGGATAAAGTATGCCAAAATCAACTACGCCAATTAATGGTAGTAATACGCTGCTTGTACCTGCGTTTACGGCCATTAGTGGCACTGCCGCAACTAGTGTCAAAAGGGGTTTTTGCCATTGTTTTAGCCCAATGCGATAGTCAATTGCATCTGAAGAAATTGCAACGCGTTGCGTACGGATGTTTAAATCATCAAAAAAACCAACCATTGCAATTACTGCCATTGACAAGAGTGCTGCGAATAATTGCGTTAAGTCAAGAGGTGCCTGGGTTAAGAAAGTATTAATGCCAATAAATGTGAGCATTCCAACTAAGAAACCAAAGAAAACGGGTA
>JAHFHN010000023.1 GCA_023246885.1 Microcaldota archaeon | reverse complement strand
TAACGTAACTGGACCCGGCATAAATGAATGTGATATTTTTTCAGCTAAAGGATTTATCAGGGTGTATTCGCTAGCCATGCGTAAGTCACTTACAATTATTGGGTTCGTTAAACCTGGTTTTACACCTAGGGCGTTTAGTTTCTTTGCTGCTTCGTCATTTGTAGCATCTATTGCGAGTGAATAACACGTTTCAGTTGGGATAACTGCTACTCCGCCGTTTCGCAGGAGGTTAGCGAGGTTTTCAAGTACTTTCGCGGTTTTTTCGCGTTCCTTTAAAATAAACTGATAGAGCTTAGTTTTCATACGTTTTTTCACCTACACTGTCGTCTTCTAAAACTTAAACGCTAGTTGCTTAAATTGCGATTTTGCTTCTTTGGGTAATGTAAAAGTAGGAAAAAAAGAAATAAAAAGGTTCGCAACTAACAAGCCTTGTGTATTTAGTGGTTTTTGTGTATAAAGTCTAGTTCCTGTGTAAAAAGTCAGGGTTTAGGTAAATTATTTAGTTTTTACTAGCTGGGCAAAATATTTGTCAAACAATTCGATAAATTCTGCATTTTTTATCATATTTTTGCTACTTAATCGTCCATCTTGAGAAATAGTGAGTATATATTTCTTTTTTTCAACTTCAAAAACAACATTAACTGTAGTAGCCTGTGAAAGTTTAACCTCTGCACTTTTATCAACATCTACTCCAAAACTTGCATTAACGCTCTTATTTGCTAAGTTAACCTTTTCCCATACGCCCCAAATGTTCTTTATTTCGGGAATATTCTCTCTAATTTTTTCAAAATCAAAGCCAATAGCATCAGCTTCAAATTTATTTTTTATATCTTTTAATCTGTGCATAAGTAATTGAGTATGTTCGTTATTGGCAAAAACAAACAACAAGTTGTCACTTTTTCTATAAACAATTTTAAAAAATCCACGTCGCTGATAATGGTCAAAATCCCTTATCCCTTCCCATAGTACGCGTATTGATTCGTTTATAGTATTAGTATATTGGTCTACTTCATAGATTGCTTCGCCATCATTAGTTTTTCTTTTCAAAGTGGAAGTAGCATTCTTTATTGTCCCAGTTGCTTGAGCTTCATTTGACAAATCTCGTTGACTTGGGATTTGTAAAGACTCACCAATATTAAAAGTCTTTATTTTGAAAATCTTAACGGAAGAACCCCTGCGTTTACCAGTATCATTTTCCACATTAATCTAATTAGATTCTCTTTTATAACTCTTTATATTATAGCGCGATAAGTTTCAGCTAATTGAATAAAATCAGAAGAGTGTATGCCTAACTTATTGTTTAAGGATAAAATAGCTTTTACATTGCCATTTATTAGTTCAATCTTATAATCACTAATTTTCATATTTTTTGGAATTCTTACATCAAGTCCAACATTATACGGCAATACTGCCTCGAAGGATGCTGCTTCAAGTTTGCTAGAACTAAAATCCTTAGCACTTTGTAAAATTGAGGTTATTTCAGTTAATCTATTGCTTGCTGTTTTTACAGTAGTTTGAACGGGGTCGATTGAAATTAAAAAGGGGTCATCTGCAGTTGCATTTATTTGCAATGTTTCCAAGTTTTCTTTCGTTGCTTTTAAAATAGTTCTATAGCCTTTTTCAATAGTTTCAATTTTATAATTTCTTTCTTTTAGTGCAGCCAGTAGTCCTTCGAGAATATTTTTTTTATTACCATTAAGTCTACAAGAAAAAGTAAATTGACATGGCGAACCCCAGTGAAAGATTTTTATCAGAGATTGCCTGAATTTTTTATCAAGCAAATAAATTATAACGGCAAAAACTGCCGCTGCCAAAAGATTTATGCCAAAGTCATAAAAAAATTCACTCATTTTCTCGCCTTTTCTTCTAATTTTATTTTAGTATATCCTTGTTGGTTTAAGAAGCTCTCTATTATTGAACTGCATACTTTGGAGTCTGAATCTGTTTTGTAAACTTTTTCTTTTAATTCTTGAATTATTTCGTAAATTCCAGCGTCAAGTGTAACTTGAACTTTTTTAGAGATTTTATCCATTTAGAACACATTCGGATTCTTTATTTAAATATTATGGAATCTATTTAGATGAATATCTTTAAATACTTTTCTATTCATAATCTATTAAGAATCTAAATAGAATCTAAGAGGCGTAAGATTATGGGTAAAAGACAATTGAAAGGATTACAAATTGCCAATCAAAAACAAGTAAGAAAAACTAACGATGGTTGGTTTGTAAAAAGTCAATCGGCAAGTGGTTTTTACAAAGTGGATGAGTTGTTTAACTGTAATTGTCCAGATGCACAGTTTCACAAGGCAACGTGCAAGCATGCTTTTGCTGTTCGTTTTTACTTAAAAACTGAAATTGACACGCCTAACGGCAAAATAGTAGCAGAGAAACGAGTTACCTATTCACAGAACTGGAAGGCTTACGACAAAAGCCAACAAGAAGAAAAAACTCGCTTCTTAGAACTGCTAAGCGACCTTTGTTTAACCGTGCAAGAACCCACTTATGCTTTTGGCAGACCTAAGGCAAGCCAACGCGATTTGCTATTCGCTAGTGCTTTGAAAGTTTACAGCCAGTTCAGTTTAAGGCGTTTCATGAGCGACTTACAAACCGCTAAAGAAAAGAAGCTAGTGAGTAGTATGCCTTGTTTTGCTAGTGTTGGTCACTTTATGCAAAAACCAGAACTAACCCTAATTTTACAAGAGTTAATCACTTTGTCGGCTTTGCCTTTAAAAAGCGTTGAAACTAACTTTGCGGTTGACAGTTCAGGCTTTAGAACAACTAAATTTAACGATTATTGCACTCAAGCGCATGGTTTGGCTAGAGCGCATAAGTTTCTCAAAGCCCACGTTCTCTGTGGGGTTAAAACAAACATTATCTGCTCTGCCACGATAACGGAAGAAAACGGAGCGGATTCACCACAATTTGCACCGTTAGTTGAAACAACGGCTAGTAATGGTTTTCAAATGTTGGAAGTTACGGCAGACAAGGCTTACAGTTCAAGGGACAACTACGAAGCGGTTAAAGAAGTAGGTGGAATAGCGTTTATTCCTTTTAAGTCAAACGCCACTGGAAAAACAAGAGGTTCTTTGTTGTGGCGCAAAATGTTTCATTACTTTCAATTCAACCAAGACGAGTTCTTACAACACTACCACAAACGCTCAAACGTTGAAACAACTTTTAGCATGATTAAAGCCAAGTTCAACGATTTGTTAAAAAGCAAAACTACAACGGCTCAAATTAACGAATGTTTGCTAAAAATCCTCTGCCACAACATCGTCGTAATAATTCACGAAACCAATGAACTAGGAATAAACCCAAACTTCGGTGTAGAAAGTAAACAAACCGTGTAAGAAGTGGTTATTTTTAACTACAATTTACACAAAGCTCAACTAACAACCGACGAATTGATGTCGACAAGTTACCAACAAACGTGCGTTACATCAGTGCGCAAACGTTGCGCTGGGGTTTCACATTTTGGAAGGCATTTTGATTCAAGCATTTTTATTCCAGTTAAAGCAATCATTGCAGCTTGGTCGCCTGAGTATTCAAAAGAAGTGCAAGCGAAGTGTACGTCGTGTTCTCGGCAAATTTCTTTTAGCATTTCTTGTAGTCGGGCGTTGCGGGCATTTCCGCCGCATAAAAGGATTTCTTTTTTGTTTGTATGGCATAAAGCGCGTTCAACTGCTTCGCATAGCATTGCAAATGCAGTTTCTTGGCTTGAAAACGCGATTTCTTCTTTGGTAAGTTTGTTTGTTTTGATTTGTGGAATGAGTTTTTTTTCAATGTACGTTAAGAGACCGGAAAAGGCTAGGTTCATTCCGCGAATCGTGTAAGGCATTTCAACATATTTGCTTGCTAGTTGCGCGGCGTTTACAACTCCAACTGCATCTGATGGTTTTAGCTCTAACTTTCTTCCAAGTACGTCGAGGAAATTACCGATTCCAATGTCGGTTGTTTCACCATAAACGTGATACTTTGAATTTTTTTTATCAAGGCTGAGAATTTGTGTGTTTCCTCCAGATACGTAAACTACAAGTGGGTCGCTGGTTTCGCAGTTGAATTCTCGGCCAATCTCAATGTGAGCTATGCTGTGGCTAACTGGCACAAGTGGCACGTTTAACATAATAGAAAGTGTTTTTGCGGCTACATATCCAACGTGAAGGCAGTGTCCAATTCCGCTTCCTTGAGAAAACGCAATTGCATCTATTTCGCTTAGAGAAATACGCGAATCAGTGAGCGCTCGCTGTAATAGTCTTGGAAAGGCTTCCGCATGGTGATCGGCTAATTTGCGAGGTATGTAACCTTCTAGAGTGGACGCGTATTTATCTGAAGCATTGGCAAGAACCTCGATCGAACCGGGTTGACGTTCGGCTTTAGTGCCACACGCAGTCTTCTTTGTTTTATGGGGTTCTTTGCTTTTCTTTACAATTGCAACTGAAAAAGTATGAGCTGTGCTTTCAATTCCTAGTACAATCATTTTATCACCAGTACTAGCAAAATACTAATTGTATTGTAAGCAGCGTGTGCAATTATTGCTGGCCAGAGGTTTGAATCGCGATATTTTACCCAATAGCCAATCACTAATCCCGCTACAAGTGCACCGAATATCTCTGCAACTGAACCAAATGAAAAGTGAAGGAGTGCAAAAACAAGCGCAGAGAGAACCACTCCAATGTTTTTTTGTAACCATCCCCTGAAAAATAATTCTTCTGCAAATGGACCAATCGTTACTGCAACTAGAATCGCTGGCAAAGAAAGAGTTGAAATTATAGCCGACACTTTTTGCGAGTCATCCACAATTACAAGGGACAATATAATTGAGAGCACAGTGAGGCTGATGAATATGATGAACACTAGGAGAGCCGAATTGCGTATTATTTGCATTACGTTCTGGTTCTTTGTCTGTAGCCCCAAGTGATTTAGAGTCTGAATCCAAGTTTTTTTCTTGGCAACTAACAGTGTGGCAACTATGAGTAAAAAGTAAAAAAGCAGCGCTTCAAGTACAGCCATGTATAATATAATAAAAACTATTCAGGTTTATTTAACGAAGCCACGATGAATTTATAAGAGTATAATTCAGTGTCGAAGTGCGAAGCTTATTTGCGTTCGTAGTAACCGCATTTGCCGCAGCCAAATCGATCTTTATGACTAGCTAGTTTATTGCCTGGCCCGCATTTTGGACAGTTTTTGCCAACAGCATAAGCTTTTGGTTTTTTCTTAGCGTCTTTTGCCATAATTTTCAATTTACCTCAATTTATCTTTTTTACTTTAACTTGGTTTAGGTTGTGCTTTTGGTTGACCGCGTTCAAACTTAAACTTCGGTTCAGCTTTTGCAGCTGCATCTGGAGAATCGTATACTTTTGCAGTTATTGCAACGGTTTTAGAGCCAAACGGCTGGTGAATTTGTTCTAGAACCAATGCACCTGCGTCACATTTTAATTCAGTTGACATGGCTTCAAGCAATTCTTTGCGTGAAGGAGTTGACTCAAATTCAGTTGCTGATGCAGTTACTTCAGTTCGGTTGAACAACGAGTTGTTTTTCTTTGAAAGGATTTTTAATTTCATAATTTTCGACACTCACTTAGTTTAAATTTTATTTTATTTTAAGCGCATATCTGCCTGGCGTTTTTGCACCGATCGCAGTTGCTACTTCTGAACCTTCGGGGTTTACGATGAAAATGTGACCCTCCCAAGTTTTGGTTAAGTGGTCGCCTGAACTACATAGTGGACAAACTGGTCCGTCAACTATTAGCCTACATTGTTTACATGCTTTTTCCATCATTTTAACATCACTTATTTAGCCCTTCAGTGCGCATTGTCAATGCAATTTTACTGTTGGGAATCGTATCTTTCAAACTAATTGTTGCAATTTTACCGCGAACTAATTCTCCTTTTTTAAGAGATTTCTTTGAATTTTTGCCAACAAGGGCATCTACTTTTTTGTCGTATGAAAAGTAATCGTTTGCTATTTGTGAAACGTGTACTAAGCCATCTATTGGTCCAAGGCGTACAAATGCACCGAATTCAACTATTTCAGATACACGACCCTCTATAACTTCGTTTGCAACTGGAGTAAATACTAATGCATCAAATTCAACGTCGCAAAATACAGCTCCATCGCCGTGAATCACTTTGCCAGTTGACTTTATTCTTGCATCGTGCAAGCTGATGACAATGCCATGTTGTTTGGAAACTGTTCGTTCATATTGCTCTCTAAGCAAGTCTAGAGCGCCTTTTGACACTTTTTTTCCAAAATGGTTTGGCGGGATTCTGACCACTTCTTTGAAAGTTACTAATCGATACATACACGTAAACCTCTTAAAATAAGTAAAAAAATAGGAGAGTCCTTATTAAAAAACACTATGATACATAAAAAAGCAAATAAAATGGCTAAAGTTTAACTTTATCTAATAACGCGTGAAGAGTTTTATCTCTGCTACGTATAAGTGCACGGCGTTCAACTGAAGCTAGTAACTTATCGCGTTTTGCTGGAGGCATATTGCCTATTGCTCTACCAATTTGATGAGCAAAACCCGCAATAGGCGCAGCACTATCAACTGTTACCGCTAGGTGTAAAGCGGCGGTTACTCTCGGATAGGGTTTAAACAGATCATGATTTGGAACTTTGGCAGCTTCCAATACAACTAAGTGATTTTGGTGTGACTTTGATACAGGCATAACTTCACCACATAACTTAGATTACTTATTTTAAAAATACTATGCTAATGCTAAATGGCTTTTGCCTCGCAAATAAATCGTTTTTATTCGCGCTTTTTTAGCCCTGGCGCGTAAGGCAGCGTCCGCAGTACACATAATTGCATCTTTTGCAATACAGTACTTTAGGATTGCATCGTCGGGTGGGCCTGGAAAGCCACGTTCAACTACGAACTTTTTCTTTGTTATTAAGGCTAAGGCTGCTCTGCTGGCTGGAGAGAATTTGCGTTGTTTTGACCCCATTTCGCGTAATTCGTCAAGGCACTGGCCGAGTACAACGTAGAAATGAGGCGCCTCTAATAATCGTTCGATTTCGCCCTCTAAATCTAGCTTACGCTGAAAAGGCAATAAGAGGAAATTCGTATCTAACACAACTGGAATCGGCATATTACTCAAATACAAAACCACGCAGGTTTATATAACAAAGCAGAAAACAAGGCAGTTAAGCACTGAAATTAATGCTGCTTTGTTATAGCCTTACATTTCGCCAAGATTATTAAGCATAAGTGGGCGAAGTGTAAGTTTATATTTTGATTCAGTCCGAAAAACTAACGTGGGCTTGTAGCTCAGCTAGAATAAAGAAGCACTATAGTAGTTTCGCAACTATGTTTTTCTTTGTTCCTGAAGTGGCTAGAGCATCTGGCTTTTAACTCTATTCTCTAGAGGGAAGAAACCAGAGGGTCGTGGGTTCGAATCCCACCGAGCCCGCTTTTTCGTTAATAAAGAAAAGGGTTTACAAATGATTTTGGTTTTGCTTGGTGCGCCTGGTTCGGGAAAGGGCACGTTAGCACAAGCGTTACAAACTCAAAGAGTAGCTAGGCAAATTTCTACTGGTGACTTATTTAGACGCGAAATTGCAGCTGGTACACCGCTTGGAAAAAAAATTAAAGAAGATCTAGATGCCGGTAGGCTTATGAGTGATGAAGAAACACTAGCCTTAGTTGCAAAGGAAATAAACGACGATGTGATATTAGACGGGTATCCTCGCAACTTGAAGCAAGCAGGAGACTTAGAAGATTTACTGTCGAAACGCAACAAGAAAATCGATTTAGTTATAAACTTGTTTGCAGATGAGCCTACTATTATTGACCGAATTATCAATCGCGTCATTTGTTCAAAGTGTCATGCTATTTTTAACACGAAGTACTCTCCACCGCGCAAAACCGGAATATGTGACGTTTGTGGCGGAGAATTAGTTCACAGGAAGGAAGACGACGCTACAATTATAGCAAGGCGAATAGCTATATACGAAGAAAAAACTAAGCCATTGTTAAAGCATTACAAGCAACTTTGCCCAATGCTTGAAGTTGATTCTCGAAGAGAAAACGCAATTGAATACGTTAAGTCGCACTTGGCGAAGTTGAATTTAAAATCTGTCCAGTAGCCAAATTCTTATAGACTAAGCCTGGAGTTTTAGCTAAATTACGGAATACATACGCGCCATCTGGCTCTATTGATCCAACTGTCGCCCACACTTGTTTAATCGAAAAATAGACGTTTGCTTCTTTTGACAACAATATAGTTGGCACTGCAGTTACATTATACTTAGCTAAAATTGCGGCACCATCAGTAGAATTTACATCAAGGAAAGTCTCATTTTCTGCGTATACGTTCAATCCTTTCAAAACAGCTCGGTGAACTGTAACGTTGTAACAGGTTGCACAACTTGCGTCACTTAAGTAAGTTACTCTTACGAGTCCTTCGATGTTTTGCGTTGAGATGTTTTTGAAAGGCGGAAGTGGAAGGCGCATAACTAGCACCCCATCTGGTTCAATTGAACCCATTGTATTCCATGTTCGTTTAAACGTAGGATATTCAAGCAAATCATTAGTTAAAATGAATGCAGGCAAGAAAGACAAATTGTATTTAGCTATTAACTCATTTGCCTTTTCGCTTCCTTCAACGAAAGATTGGGATACAAGGCTAACTTTGTTTTGTTTAAACTCTTCAGCAAGAGCTGAAGGAGCTATGCATTTACTGCAATTAAGCGGCGTAATTGAAGTTAGGGTTACAGTTCCTTTTATTGACTGAGAAGCAACGTCGTAAAATGGAGCCGATGGTGCTTCCAAAACAAATGCGTCGCCTTTTTTGACAATTAATTGGGCTAATTCAGGATTAGATTGTGCTAAGGGATCAAAAATTATCAGCGCAGGAAGTTTACTAATTGAATACTTAGTAGCTAAATCTTTTCCGCGACCGTCAGCGTAAGAAACACGTTCGAAGTTTTGAAAAATTTGAGTTGCAGCTTGTTCCAGTGGAAAGCAGTTAACGCAATTCTGGGCACTAAGCAAAATTGGCTTTGCAATAGTAACATTTGCTGCACCAGCAATCGGACTTACTGGCGTAAGAAAACTGTAAACGTTGAACAAAATAAACGCTAAAGCTATAATTAAGAACGCGATGAAAACAATCGGAATATTTGGCTTGTCATTTGACTTGCTAATTGACTGGGCTTT
>JAHFHN010000022.1 GCA_023246885.1 Microcaldota archaeon | reverse complement strand
TTGGCCACCCGCATTTGAAACCATTAACAAAACTTCATCTAACGACTCGTCACTCTCAACAGCAACCACTAAACTATCATTAACCAACGCACTCCCATGACTCGGAGTCGGACTAACAAAAACTGCTCGAATTGAAACTGGAACATGTGTAAAAGTAACATTACGTAGATTGCTTAAAGGCGTATTGTTGAAAATTGGAACATACGAATAGGCGCCAGGGCGGATACGATTAATTGTCACCGTAAACTGAGTCGAAGACAACTTCACCATAGGATAACCAGTGACACTACCTCGCTCAATATTCTGCCAAACTAAATCCACATTAGCAAGTGGTTTGTTCGTAGTAACCGCAATAGTCACATTATTCTCCTCAGAAAGTGTCGCATCATCTTCGGGAGTAGGATCAACAAAAACCGCCGACGCCGGCACAAAAGACACTTCAACCGCCCTAGAATCAGTTAGCAAGGTATTGTTGAAACTCGCTGCGTATGAATAAACACCAGGCAACACATCATTAACTGAAAACACAAACTGAGTAGCAGAAACCTGCATCATCGAATAAGTAACCACACTGCCCAGTTCATTCTCCCACAATAAATCTACACCAGACAACGGCTTATTCGTATTTACCGCAACAGTAACATTATTCGTTTCTGATAAAACCACTCCATCGCCGGGCGTAGGATCAACAAAAACTCCAGAAGCAGGGAAATAACTCACCGTAACATTTCGCGAACCGCTCAAACGAGTATCATTAAAAACAGGAACAAACGAATAAACACCAACCGGCAAATCACTCAAAACCAAACTAAACTGCGTCGAAGACAAACGCACCATAGGCAAAACACTCAAAACACCAGCCGCATTCTCCCACAACAAGTCAACACTTGGAAGTGGCTTATTCGTAGTAACTGCAACAGTAACATTATTCGTTTCAGAAAGTGTTGCGCCATCTTCAGGCGAAGGATCAACAAAAATTGCCGACGCTGGCAAGAAAGTCACTGAAACATTCCTCGGATTATCTAAAGTAGTGTTATTGAAACTCGCAATATACGAATAAACTCCCACTGGCAAATCACTTAAAGTAAAAACAAAATCAACCGGAGACAACCGCGTCATCGGATAAACAACTACACTGCCTTCATTTAAATTCTGCCAAACTAAATCCACGCTAGCAAGTGGTTTGTTCGTAGTAACTGCAATCGTTAAGTTGTTGGTCTCAGAAAGTGTTGCCCCATTTTCAGGAGAAGGATCAATAAAAGTTGCTGACGCAGGCACAAAAGACACCGAAACACTCCGCTGGCCACTTAATAAAGTATTGTTGAAACTCGCTACATATGAATAAAAGCCAGGTGACAAATCGTCGATTGTTACTGTGAATTGCGTTGGAGAAACCTGCATCATTGGCAAAACAGTTGTGACATTCTGCTCAACATTCTGCCACACCAAATCCACATTCGGCAACGGCTTATTAGTAGTAACCGCAATGGTTACGTTATTCGTCTCAGACAACGTTACACCATCACCAGGCGTAGGATCAACAAAAACTCCAGAAGCAGGGAAATAACTCACCGCAACACGCCTCGAACCACTCAAACGAGTATCGTTGAAAACTGGAACAAACGAATAAGCACCAACTGGCAAATCATTCAAAGTAAACACAAACTCAGTTGAAGAAATCAAAACCATCGGATACGCAACCGTAACATTTCGCTCCAAATCCCACCACACTAAATCCACACCTGGAAGTGGTTTATTCACACTAACTGCAATAGTAACGTTATTGGTCTCAGAAAGCGTAGCTTCATCTTCAGGTGAAGGATCAACAAAAACCGCGGCTGGCTGTAAAAATGTCACTGTGACATTTCTCGGATTGTTTAACGGAGTGTTGTTGAAAATCGGAACATACGAATAAACACCAGGCAACACGCCATTGATAGTCATTGAAAACTCAGTTGGAGAAACTTGCGTCATCGGCAAAACAACCGTACTACTTTGATCAACGTTCGTCCACATTAAGTCCACATTTGAAAGTGGTTTGTTTGCAGTGATTCCAATAGTTACATTATTCGTCTCAGACAACAACGCCCCATCTTCAGGTGAAGGATCAACAAAAACGCCATAAGCAGGGAAATAACTTATCGTAACATTCCGCGAACCGCTCAAACGAGTATCATTGAAAACTGGAACAAACGAATAAACCCCAACCGGCAAATCACTCAAAGTAATCGTAAAACGCTTTGAAGAAACTCGCGTCATAGGATAAGTAGTTGCATTGTTTTGCTCAACGTTCGTCCACAACAAATCAACATTAGCAAGTGGTTTGTTTGTATTAACGACAATGGTTACGTTATTCGTCTCAGAAAGTGTTGCGCCATTCCCAGGAGTAGGAACAATAAAAACTGCACTTGGAGCCAGAAAAGTTACTGTAACGTTTCTCGAATTGTTTAGTGTAACATTATTGGAGCTTGGAACGTACGAATAAACCCCAGGCAACACATCATTAATAGTTATTGAAAACTCAGTTGGAGAAACTTGGGTCATTGGCAAAACAACTGTAACATTCTGCTCAACGTTCATCCACAACAAATCAACACTCGACAACGGCTTATTCGAAACAACCGCAACAGTAACATTATTTGTTTCTGATAAAACCACTCCATCGCCAGGTGTAGGGTCAACAAAAACCGCGGCTGTAGGCAAGAAGTTCATTGTAACGCTTCTTGCATCGCTTAAAAAAGTGTTGTTAAAGCTAGGCGCATATGAATAAACCCCCGCAAGCATATCATTAATTGTAAACATGAACTGGGTTGGAGAAACTTGCGCCATTGGATACGTAACTGTACTGTTCCGCTCAAAATTCCATAAAACCAAATCCACACTTGGAAGCGGCGCATTTGTAGCAACTGCGATGGTTACGTTATTCGTCTCTGACAACAACGCCTCATCCTCAGGCGTAGGGTCAACAAAAACTGCAGAGGGAGTAGACGGAGTTAAAATGGTTATTGTGTACTGTGGCGAAGTCGTCCGTTCTCCAGTGAAATTCACTACCCCTGAAACGAAAAAGGAAACTGGGCCACTGAGTCCAGTTAAGTTTACCTCATATGCTTTATTTCTGCCGTATACGTGGTTTGTAAGGTTAGTCATCTGCGCCCGGCCTACAGATGTTCCTTGTTGGAAGAAGAGCGTTGCTGATGATAAAGCGAAGAATGATGAAACTCTAATGGTTATTTGTGGCGTTCCCGTAATTGTAGCGCGATTTACCGGCGTTGGGGCAGCGAATTGTATAAGCGATGGCGTTTGGTCTATAACCGATCTTATGGTTTGTTGAGAGATTGTCTGCGCGCTTGAATATTCAGTTGCGGGCATTGAACTAGTTGCATTTATTACATAAGCACCAGGCGCAACTCCAAAAACTTTAATTGAATGTGTTTTTTCTAGCGTGTCGTTTGAAATTTCAAAGTAATTGGATTCATTGAAGAATTCAGATATTCTTATTGTGCTTGGCGTGTTTAAGTTTGTATCCCAAGTTACCTCAAGGTCATGAACAGGATAATTGATCATTTCAGCTTGCAAGTTAGACATAGATAACTGTAAATTACACCATTGAAAGTTACCTTGTTTGCTAGAATTAAAAGCTGGATTGTAATTTTCAATGAATCGCGATATATCGCTCGTGTTATTTCGCATACCGAATTTAGAGCCTACGCTTAATACTTTGTCAGAATAATTGCGAACTAGGATTTTTGAATAGGGATTTGGACAAGCCGCAGTGTTTACAGTTGCACCATATCGCTCGCAAGTGCTTAGTACGTTTAGGGTTAGACTAGCATCTTTTGGCACTAGGCGTTCTCTTCCAAATATTCCGGGTAAGCCCTCGCCATCGAATTTAAGGGGATTAATACATTTAGTGCAAGCTATTGAGTTCGTTACATTACAGTCTACTTGGTTTAATTGTGCTTGAGTGTATTGAAGCTCTTCTTCGTAAACTTGCAGTTCATTGCCACTTATAGGCGTTGGAGCAACTGGTTGCTTTTGCTTTTTTTCGGGGATTGGTTTTTTTGTAGCGCTTGGATTTTTAGCATTGCTTATCTGATTAGGTATGCCGAATGTTTTTGCTGCAGTGTTTTTTTTATCTGTTATTGAAGTTTGTTTTTTTGTTGAATCAGTTTTAGTCGCAGCATTAGTTTTATCTGTTGTAACCACATTAGTTACTTTGCTCGGGTTAATTGGAGCGGTTTCTTTTGCCGAGTTAAACGCGTTTTTGTTATAAGCAAATCCGTCGCTGTGAGGGGCGGCAAATAGTGGTACTGCTAAAGTGATGAGTAAAATGAAAACGAGTATTGTTAGGTGCTTGCCATGAGCAAAAGTCATGGAACTATATGTCGTTCTTAACTATTTTTAACCTTTCGACTTACGGAGATTGTCAAAAACACCCTGGATTTGTGAACTGTCTTTCTTAAGTATTCAAATAGAATTTTATTGTATGTTAAATCCAATTTTTTGAAAATGCCTAAAACAAGAAAGTGGCAAACTCAACAATATTTATATGTCTCAACTAATTTAAGATCCATATGGCAAAAATAGCAATTAACATAGTTCTTCTTCCGCCAGAAAAAATAATGGATAAAGCAATTGAAATAAATAAACAATTTGCTAATGATCCAATAAAATTAAATAAAGAAAATTGTTTACCACACATCTCTTTGTGTATGGGTGTTTTGGAAGAAGAAAATCTACCAAAAATTGAAGAAATTATTAATCAAATTAGTAAACAATTTTCTAAGCTATTTTTGACTATTAATAAAATTAGTTCTAAGCACGTTAGTTTTGAGATAGAGAATAACGGAGCTATACAAAATTTACATGAAGAGATAATGATGCAATTATCTCCTTACTTATCATATAATGCCACAACTAATATGTGTTTCTCTCCACCACCAGTTGTTGAAAAAACTTTGACTTGGATAAATAATTATAAAAATACAAGTTTTGAAAAATTCTACCCTCACATAACTTTAGGAATATCAAAAGTTGAGGATAAAGAAGTGAAAATAGAATTTACTGCTTCAAAACTTGCCGTATGTCATTTAGGAAATTATTGCACTTGTAGAAAAGTCATTATTTCTTCTGATTTAAGTTGAGTTTGCCCTATAGATGAATTATATAGAATGGACTTCGCTCTTGATGAACGGGATTTTCAAAAACTTCTCCCTTCGGTTGACCACGTTGCACTTCGTTTAAGCCTCATTAACATCTACAGGTTGAATAATACGTTAACCTTATTCATTTTCGCGTTTTCTTCTTTGTAGCACTGTGGGTTTTGCTTTCCTTAGTTGAAGCATGCGGGTTTTCAAATTTTATTAGTTTTGCTATTTTTCTTGTTGCTATCAAGAATTCTCCTTCGAACATGAGTGCAAATGCAAGGAAACCTGCAAAGAAGCCAGTTACGAACCAGTTGAACATGCGTTCACTTGCTTGTAGTGCAGTGTTACTTGTTGCTGACACAACTAAACGCTCTGGGGAAGTGGGATAATTGTTTTGTAGGTAGTTGCTGGTGAACCACATTCCAATTATTATAAGCGCTATTACAAAGAGTCTCCATTTAATGTTGTAAAACTCGTCGCGTTGCTTGTTGGCAAATTTGTACAATTTCAAAGTGTCATGCACAGTCATTTCGTTTAGTTTCATCTCTCATTTTTTTATTTTTTCAAGCTAAATAATCTAAATAGCGAGGGGATTAATAACAATAACGTGGATGAAAGAATTGCCCAGCCAAGGTAGCCAATTGCACCGATTATTGGGTGTTCAATTACTAGGTAATAGATGAGTATGAATCCAACTACCATCGATAACATTGGAGAAAATGGCAAGTGTTCTTTTGCCCAGTTGTAGTAGTAAAACGCTAGCCAAAGTAGAATAATCCACTTTATTATGTCAAGCCAGAAGCCAAATTGTTCAAGTAATAATAGCATTAGTGTGGCCTCGCTCCTTCGGATAGTAGTTGATTTGCACGTTGTTCGTAATTAGCTTGTTTATGCTGGTGTGCTTTGAACTTTTCTATTTCGTCATTAGTTAATTGTTGTCCATCCATTAGTTTCTTTTGAATGAGGTTCATTTGTGCATCTTCAGCTTGTCCTTCGTGTAAGCCAAACATCCCTAAAATTGGAAGTACACCCATGTCGATTATGAATTGGAAGTGCCCGGACATTACAATGAACACGAAGAATAGCAAAACAAGTACGGTTATGGAAATGGCATGGAAGAGCATAAAGTAACCAGCTATTACTGCAACTAGACCGAGTATCATTTGTTGTTCTCTGAATACTACAAAAAGCCAGTACAGTATATAGGAAAAAACCAGTATTTTGACAACGAAACCCATGTCAGAAATAGTGTTGAAAATATTAAGCAAAGAGAGTAATGCAAAGGAAGCGGTGAACATTTTTTATGACACCACCACAAAAGGCCTTGCGATTATTAATATAACTAGCAAGGCTAAGCCAAAGCCAAAGAACTTGGCGGCATTACTCCAGTAACTCCACATCGAACCCTTACCGCGATAGTCCATTATCAAACCAGCTGCGAGCGTAGTTGCAGCAATGCAAGACAACACAAGCGGAAGGATAAAAAGTAAGTCAAAAAAAGTAAAAGAGGTAGACGCAGTTGTGGGGGCGTCTGACATTAATTTAGAGGCAAAGTAGCCGTATTTAGCCCCTTCGGATAACATTGACACTATCCCACCTATTCCAAATAATAAGAGTGAAGCTATAAAGACGAAGAAAAATGCGTTGAATTCGCCGATTGTCTCGCCTGGAGAAAAGGCGTATGGCGGAGTTACTTTTACTGTTGGCAAGTGTTTTGCGGTTTGGTCAGAATTGTAAAAGTAAATGGCAGCGAATGCAACTAGAAACGCGAGTAACGCAACTATGGTTAGGGACTTCATGTTCTACACACGTTTTTACGATGTAGGCGTATTTAAAACTGCGTTGAGAACATCACCACAGCGAGAACATAAGCGGGCTTTTAAAAACATGAGAAAAGTAATACTTCAATGCTAGACATATTAAGAAATTTTCCAAAACAGTGCATTGAAGCAACGAAGTTAGGCCACGGCATCAAAGTAAATAGTGGCACAAGCGAAGCAAATAAAATAAACGAAGTTGTAATCGCCGGGGTCGGTGGAAGCGCGTTTATAGGCGACGTTGTTAAATGCCTAGCCGGTAAAGAAGTGCGGATTATAGTTAATAAGAGTTATTCGCTTCCATTTGGAATTGGAAAAAACTCACTCATATTTGCAGTTTCTTATTCTGGAAACACTGAAGAAACTATTTCCGAGCTTGAAGATGCAGTGAAAAAAAACGCAGGCCAAATTATTGGAGTTGGAAGTGGAGGAAAACTAGAGGCGCTTTGTAAAAAACAAAACTTTGCGTTCATTAAAGTGCCGGGGGGGTTGCCACCACGCGCTTCAATTGGCTACATGGCGCTTTCAATACTCAATGTGCTAATTGATAATCAAATTATCTCCAGTAAAGGGATTGAAAAAATTGGGGTCGAATTGAAAGATAGCGACGCCGAACAAATCGGCAAAGCAATTGCAGAAAAAGTGTTCAAAAAAACTCCATTAATTTATTCTTCTGATGACCTTGAATGCGTTTCTTATGGCTGGAAAATGAAGTTCAATGAAAATAGTAAAATTCATGCTTTTGCAAATAAATTTCCTGAACTAGACCACAGCGAACTAGTGGGCTACACAAAGAAAAACGGCGATTTTCACACTATACTCATACGCGATTCAAGTGACCACTTGCGCATAAAAAAACGTTTTGATATTACACAGAAGCTAATTGAAAAACTAGGCGGCGAGTGTACTGTCGTTAATACAAAGGGGAGTAATTTAGCTTCGCGAGTTTTCTACGCATTACACGTAGGTGACTGGGCTAGCTTTTATTTGGCTTTAAAGAACAAGGTTGAAGCACGACCAGTGGAGATAATTGAAGATCTCAAAAAAGAAATGGAAAAAAACAAACCATAAACTATAAGCTATAAATTTGCAAGTGGGGTACGTTTTTTATTTTTCTAGCGGATGTAATTGAAAAAACTTGAGAAGCTGCTGCGATTGTCTCTTTGCCAACTAGGTTAAAAGAAGTATTTTCGTCACCGTACGATTGTTTTATAATTTCAGTTGCTTGTTTTGCGTTTATCAATTCGCCTTTGTAAAAGCCAGCGTAAGTTGATAAGTCAAGTGCGGTTTTTTCGTCAACTAGTTTTTTTCCAATTAAATTTTCATCGCACATTGCTACGATTACTGAAGTTGTTTCAGGATACTGTCTTGTGTTTTTCTTATAGTAAATCATCGTTTTGAACACTTGAATGAATCAATTATGTGTTGTGCGATTATGATATCGCGGTTAAGGGACTTTGGAATTCCTATTATGACAAGGGCAGCGTAAGGGTTGTTTTCTTCGTCTTTGCAGTTATAAAACGCGTAGTGCATTGTTGCTGATTCGCTTGAATAAGTGGATAGTAAAGGCGTATCTAGTTCGGTTACAATTAGCCTGACAGTTTCTCCTTGGCTATTGGTGAACACGCGATTTGACACCACTCCAGTGCCTTGAA
Organism: Microcaldota archaeon; assembly: GCA_023246885.1. Classification (GTDB taxonomy): domain Archaea; phylum Micrarchaeota; class Micrarchaeia; order Norongarragalinales; family UBA8480; genus JAHFHC01. The sequence goes on along the minus strand of JAHFHN010000022.1, from coordinate 729 downwards.
CTGATTCTAGCAAGTTTTCAAACTCGTTTTCTGCAGTGGTGGAGTTATCTGTGATTACTTCTATTGTTTCAGGTAAGGAGTCACCTGCGCCGGATAGCGCCCTGAATTCTGGGATTTCAATTGCTGGCTCTTGAGCATAGAATCCAAGCGGGTACTGAATTTCAAAACCAAATTTTTCATTTGTATACGTGAGAAACTTATAAGTTGAATTAACTGGAGTTTGTTCAAAGTGGGGTTGAACGGCATTGCTTACTTTTTGTGGAGTTAGTTGTTCCCAGCCGTTGAATGCAACTAGCCAAGATGCAATTAAAACAATTGCAGTTATGGTTACAACTATCGATAATCCAGTTGACTTGCTCGGAGTGTTTTTCGTTTCAACCATTTTATTATTTTTCAACCAATTTTTTTATATTTCAATTTTTCAACTAAATTTTTTTCATTTGTTATCCGCCGATTGCGACTGTGCGTTGTTGTGAAGTTGAAGTAGAGGCAGCTGATTCCAGCGCTTTGCCGTCGCCTTCGTCTTCAGGCTTACCTTTTAGGGATGCGATGTCACCGCTGGTTAGTGAAGTGAATTTAAAGTTGCCTTTTAGTTCAGGTAATACGTTCGTTTCTGGCAACATGAGTGTGTCGAACAACATTTTTGGCGGAATGTTCGGGTTGTTCATTACTACAAATAACTGGTATGAATCTGCAGCTGCATCAACTTGGTTTTGGACAATGCACGCG
>JAHFHN010000021.1:2665-9444 GCA_023246885.1 Microcaldota archaeon | reverse complement strand
GATCGACGCTTGAAACAGTATTAAAACACGTTGATTTAGAAAACCAACTTTCGCTAGTAGGACAAGTTGCAAGTATAATGGCAAAAATGCACGCACGCGGGTTAATGCACGGCCACATGCACGAAAAAAACGTGTTTATATCTAAAGGTAAACTTGTATTGACTGATCCAAAATATATTCGAGTTATGAAAATTCCAACACCAGAACAAGCTGAACACGACGCAAGAAGTGCTGAACTAGCTTTTGACTTTCTGCCCATAAGTGGCAATATGCCAAACGAAGTGCAAATAGATGTGCACCTTGCAACGCACCGCTTATCAAAAAATCATGCGCAACACTTTATAGAACAGTATATACAGGCGTATAGAAAAGAATATGAAAAAAGAGCTAGAACCTAAGGCAAAAAGTGTGCCTGTAGAGATCCTTGTTGTTTTTTCTGCCTATTAGTTTACGGGTGTGTTTAACTTTTTCACACACATCGTGGCTTGCTTGCAATGCCTGTGTTATTCCGGCTACGAACATGTCAAAGCCTGTTTCAACTTCTTCAACTTTACGCACGTATCCACCACGTTCGCCTACTAAACGTTCAATTTTCTTGAGTTTAGCTTTCATTTTTTCAACAGGATAAACCGTATCTTCAGCTGACCTAAGTTGAATAATTGAATCATAGTATCCCCCTTGTTCTCTACTGCAGTCAAAACACTGAGTAGCAATAAACTTTATGAGAATAGTGCGTTGAAGTTCAACAACTTGACCGTCAACTGCTAGTTTAATTACAATCGACGTAAGAAAACCAGTGTGTTGTTGGCGTAGCGAAATTGAAGTTAGGTGCGGCGAATAATCTGATTTAAGTTTTGTAGAAATTACTCCAGATAAAGTCTCTTTATTTTCGTCTATCCAGTCGTGAGCCACTTTTATTCTACCGCAAACTGAACACCGCGAAATTTCAATTACTTCCGGGAGTTCCACTAACGGAAAGTTTTTAGAAAAACAATACTTACAAAAATTTTTAATAAATTTCTCGCCAGCTTCGCTTTCTCCACAAGAAGGGCATCGTTTAGCCATATCAAATCTATAGGTAAGCGGCGAGTTTTTAACCTTTGCCGCGCAAATAAATGCACGTAGGGGATATATGCAAATGGAAGAAAAGGACTTTGAAGAGTGCTTTGAAGAAGTTGCTGCTATTAATTCCGAAATGCGTTTCCTATGTTTAGAATTGATGAAAATAGCTGGTCAACGCAATATTTCTTTTGAACAAGTTACGCGCGAGTTCATTGCAAATGCAGGCTCATTAAAAACTGCACTTGCGCATGCAGAGCATCAAGCTACAAAACCTAAGAAAAGATAGTTAACTCCCTGGCCAGCACACGCTTTATATCTAGTGAAAAACTAACTATTCCGAGTACTATTATGGATATTGATATTGACCAAAAAGCGGTTAATTTGACTTACTTTTTTTTCAAAACACCTAGCTATAGGTGGACAACTGCTTGGCTTGTAATTGTTTCTTTCATTTTCGGCTTAGTTGCGCGACTAGACTTGGGTAAAACTGAAAGTTTAGTTGAATCTTTTCTCTACGGCGGCACAGATGGAATACTTATCCTCGCTTTGCCTGCTTTGCTAGCGGCAGTGTTAGCTACGTTTTTTGTCTCGCGTAAGCAATTCAAGCAGGGTTTCAAGTACTTTTCGTTTATTTCATTTGCCTGTGCAGTTATTTATGGCATCATCATATTGTTTGGTTTAATAGCAGGTAAACGTATTTTTCCATCAGTTGAATTAAACTCATATGTAATTGTTGGCAATGCCCTTGTCCTGGTAATTTGGCTTGCTGCCACCTGGATTGCATTAGCATATAAAAAAAAGTCATTTATACTATGCCCAATTCACCCGTTGACAAACTTAGCATTTATAGTGTTGTGGAACAAATTTGCATTTATTGAATCAAGCGTTGCCCTTGGCTATTCGCCAGTAATTGCAATTGTTAAACTAGCAATTGCTTCGCTTATACTCTTGATGGCAATGGCGGCGCTGGTGTTTATTATTAATGCGCCAACAAAACGTAATTTTGGTATTTCTACAATCGACACAGTTACGATGTTTTTTGCCCAGTGGGTAAGTGGAAACAAAGGATTAGAAACTATTCTAGCTGAAACTGGAGAAGTTATAACAACCCCGGTTGGCGTTATATCTTTCAAGCATGGAAAGCAAACAAAAGCAACGTTCGTTGTTCCACAAGTGCATTATGGCCCAATTGGTAACTTAGGTGGCAGCGAATATCCCGGTCTGCTAAGCGAGTGGTTGAAACAAGAGACCGGCGCACCTGGCTTTGTGTTTAAAGGCGCTGCAAATCACGACTTTAACCCAATTTATTCAAGCGACTTGAAACTAATTCAAAACGCAACACTAGCAGCAATTCAAGAACAGAAAAAACGCACGGGCAGTTCACAAGCGGCGTTTCTCCAAGGCAGAAAAGACTACTCTCAAGTGTTTGGCTTTAATGTTGACAACACGGCATTTTTGACTTTGTCTCGACAACCGCAAAACACCGAAGATATCAACCAAGCGCTTGGCATTGCACTTACAAATAAAGTGGTTTCAAAAGGCTTCGCAAACGCAATTATAGTGGATAGGCACAATTGCAAAGTTGACGGGTCTTTATTTGGCCCTGGCTCCAAAGCGTATAGAGATTATGAAAAAGCAATTGATTCAATGACAGCGCACAAAGGAACGTTGTCGCTCGGTGTGGCGGAGTCACCGCATGCGTTTGGCGTGGAAGAGGGAATTGCAAAAGGCGGGTTAAAAGCAGCTGTGTTTAGCATACGTGGAAAAACCGCTTGTTTTTTAGTTATAGATGCAAATAACTGCGATCCTCGTTTTAGAGAAATGGCGCTCAAGAAAGTAAAAGAACATCATAGTTTTGACTTCGTCGATATTTTAACAACTGATTCACACGCAGTTAACAGCATAAGCGGTGTGCATAATCCACTTGGCGAGCGGGTAAACAAAGAAGTATTTCTAAGCGAAGCACTAGCAACAATAGAATCCGCCATTAAAAACATTACACCTTGCACTGCAACTGCAAGCGTAAAAGAAATTGAAATCGAAGTACTTGGCCCACAGCGTTCAAGCGAATTGGTTATAACCGTTAATTCACTTTTTGCTATTTTGAAAATCCTTGCACCGCTGATATTTATTGGCTCGATTATACTTGCGTTCCTGGCACTTATAATGGTGAAATAAAAACAATGCGCATTGCATTTTACACAGACACTTATCTTCCCAATATAGATGGAGTAGTATCACAGGTAATTGCGAGTAAACAAGAACTTGAAAAACGAAAACATTACGTGCACGTTTTTACGCCAGGCACACGAAAAGAAAAATTGAAATTTCAATCACCTACAGTTACTTATTACGAGGGAGTGAAGTTTCCACTTTACCCCGCCTATAAATTAGCAATTTTTCCATATTCGTCAATTTTGAAATGCAAGGAAACTAAAATTGAAATAATTCACTGCCATGCTTTGGCTACAATGAGTTTAGCAAGCATCGCAAGCGCAAAAGCATTAAATTTACCGCTAATAGGCACGTTTCACACTATGATCCCACTAGCCGCGCATTACTTAACTGAGAATAAACAATACCAAGAACTGTTAACTAACGCGTCTTGGAAAGCGATTAAAACGCTATACAAGCCATTTGACGTTGTTACTGCACCGTCAAAAACAATCTCCAACTTGCTAAAAGAACACGGCGTGGAGAATGTAAAAGTTATTTCAAATGGGATCAACACACACACATTCAACTCACGCAATGCAAATGCAGAGAGAGAAAAGAGCCGAAGGAAACTAGGCGTACAAAAAAATGAATTCGTGTTTTTATTCGTCGGCAGAATTACAGAAGAAAAAAATGTTGACGTAGTTGTTAAGGCATTTAACAAAATTAATGCAACTTATCCAAATACGAAGTTGCTAATAGTTGGCGATGGCCCTGCGTTTCCACAGCTTAAACAACTTGTTGGCAAGATGAAAGCAAAGAAAAACATAACACTTGTTGGTCAAGTGAACCACAGTGAAATGTTAGGATACTATGCCGCTTGCGACTGGCAAGTAACAGCATCTACATTTGAAACCCAAGGGCTTGGGATATTAGAGGGAATGGCTTGCGGGAAACCGTGCATTGGTGCAAATGCATTAGCGATTCCAGAAACAGTGAAAAATAATGCGACTGGCTTCTTGTTTCCAGCTAATGATGTAGAGAAATGCGTTGAAAAAATGGAAGCCGCTATTGCTTTGAAGGACAATAGCAAGTACAAAAAAATGTGCAGAAATGCTGGGACAACGGGCGAAAAGCACTCGATTCAACGCACTACAATAGAGTGGGAGAAACTCTATCGCTCGGTTTTATAGCCGCGTGGTTTTATAACTTACACTTCGCCTTGGAAAGCGAAGTGTAAGGCTTTAACAAAGCAGGCGCTTTGTTAAATAACTTCTTTTACAAAATATCCTATATACCTTATGCCAATTATTCGTCAAGAAGAAGCTGAACGTTTTTACATGCGTTTTCGTCAACACGGTGAATTCGCCCTTGCTACTTATGGCTTAGACATTCCAAAACCAATTGAACGACTATTACTAAAAGGAAGAAACGAAGATGCGCTCAACATATATTTACAATCTGGGAAATATGAAGGCAATCTCGAAACAGTTATGACTGCTTTGCAACGTAGTCGCCATCTAAAAAGCATTTTAAAAATGGCGCAAAGTCACCACGGGCAAGGAACTAGAATAGTAAAGTATTATCCAGTATTTAGAAAACACACAGCAAATTTAGTTGCAATGACTTCACACTTACCTGAAGAAACAATTGACAGAGCAGTTGAAGTAATTAAAAAGCTACGCGCGCCACTAACGCATAGATCGGGCCTGTTATCATTACTAACTACTGCGCCAGATACACAAGAAGCGCTAGAATTGTATAGAACTGCTAGACCAAGCGAAAAAGAATATATAAACGATAGTTATGGGCTACCGGAAAAATTCAGAACAGCACTAAGGAGACAACGCATTTCTCCTTCTAAGTGGTATAAAATACTGGATATTGTCAAGCACGAAGATGCAACCCCTCATTTGCGATTTACATTAGCTAACTTGAAAGGAATAACTGAACTTCCAGATTTTCATTTTCAGGATTTAAGCAAATTACGCAAATTAGGAATAGCACGCGTAAAACGATTCATTGACCAGTTTTCTGAAGAAAATAAAAAAGCTGCGCTTAACTTTATACTAGGCCATTATGCAGAGTTTCCAAGCATATGGCATGATACTAGATTAGCAGATGCAGTAAAGCGGCATGAATTAAAAGTAGAAAAAAGTGAGGAATTGGCCGACATACAAAGTGAAATCACTTCTCCATCTGGCTATGATTTTGAAGAGTTAATGCGATTACGTAAAAAATACGGATGGTATATAGGCCTCATTGTTTTTGAGGCTAAAGCATTAAAAGAAAAAGATTTAGAAAAAGTTGCAAGAATGTGCGATTCTAATCGAGGCGGCGAGTACGCAGCGGAAACAGTTAAAACTGATACAAAACATGCAGATTTTCCAGTTGAAATCCGAAGTTGGAAAAAACCGGGGGAATTGCACGCTGGCCAGGAAATACATACTTTAGCACATGCGGTTGACGGAAGGGCAGTTGGTTGGATGCGCACTCAACAAAGCAAAGATCATTTGTTTATTGATAATATTCAGCATAGTAATCATAAGCTTCCAACTAAACTGCGTAAAGAAACTGATAATTGGGATGAAGAGGCAATTGCGTTTGCAGAAGAAAAAGCACGAGAAAAAGGATTGAAAACAATTGTAATGAACACGCCGCATGAAATGATACAAAGGTCTCGCGGGCTAGGGATGAATCCAGATACATTAAAGCGCTTTTACTATGATTTGCCGAAGAAAATGGGTTACGAGCTAGAATATCTTCCAGACAAAAAAGAATTTTACTGGACAAAAAAATTAAACTAGTTTATTGAGCGCTTCTACAGTTGTATTTCCATTTAGCTTTTTGTCGTTTACTATTATAGCTGGAGCAGCGTCTACTTTGTAGATTGATGAAAGCATTCCAGTTGACGGCGTAGTAGGCGCATAGTCAAGGTTAAAAGAATAGATTAGTATTCCCGGCGGGTTTTGTTTCTTGAAATCAGCTAGTACAGCATCAAAAGGGGCGCATTCGTTGCATTCTGTTTTAAAGAAGTAAACCACTAGCGTCAAATTAGTATTGCACAAGTTTTTCAAGCGTTTCCAGAATAAGTAGTCGCGTGCCTCAAGGGCAAAATAGCGTTGTTCAAGTGCAATTACATCAGCACCTTGGCCGCGCTTTTGTTCAAACAAACGCAATCTCCTGCCAACATCTGCAGTTTGTACTCCTAAACTATGGGCACTTTGTTCAACTGCATTGCACATTTGAGCGTGAAGAGCTTCATTGCCCTTTACGCTAGGATCACTTTCAAGAAGGGACAAGAATTCTAGATTCACGTTGCTTGTTTGTAGTGAGTCAATTTCAGCGTAAAACGAGTTGTTAACTTGACTAGCAAGATAGTTTCCAATTCCAATGCCAAAGACAAACACGATTATTGAAAGTATCAATGCAGTTACGTGAAGGGAAATTGAAAAAGGTTTACGTGGTTCTTCCATTGTAGTAATATCAACTCACCATTTTTGCTTTTTACCGAACAATTCTTCTCCGATGGTTGCTATCCAAAAAATTGAAGAGAAGTAAGT
>JAHFHN010000021.1:0-2655 GCA_023246885.1 Microcaldota archaeon | reverse complement strand
TGCAAAGAGAAAAGCAAACAAGCGCGGTAGTGACACGAGTTGTTTGTCTTCGAATAACTTTCTACCAATCAACAGCCAAGCTATTCCAATTAACAAGAGGATAACTGACACTACTTGTATGCCGCCTAGACTATAAATAAATGCTTCTAATGAAAACCAAGAAAAGAATTGACCGGATATTATTTGCCACATAACTGAAGCGAGAATAGCAAATATGAGGATCATAGTAAGCAAGCTCATTGGAAGAATAACCATTCCCAAGTCACCGTAACGCGGGCTTAACAACTTACGGTGTTTGAAAACATTGCGCATACCCCCGCGGTTCCACCTAACTCGCTGGCGTAGTAAATCAGAAAACTTTGCTGGAACTTGAGTGTATACTTCTGCAGATAGGGAGCTTAGTATTTTGTAATTACGGGCTTGCAAGCGATAAGCCATCTCTTGGTCTTCTAAGATACTGGTCTCGTCAAACAATCCCACTTTATTGAACACGTTTTTTCTAAACACGCTCATTGGACCAGGTGTAACTGTTACGCTGTCAACAAATGACAATAACCTACGAGTGAAAAAAACAAATAAGTACTCGACGCTCTGGAGTTTTTCAAGCCAATTACGCGGTGAATACACTTTAACTGCGGCAGTAACTGCAGTTATTGAGCTATCTGCAAAAAAAGAGGCTAACCGCCTTAAGGAGTCACGAGTTGGAAAAGAGTCAGAGTCAAGTGTAGCTATTAATTCTCCAGTTGCTATGCGTATTCCTGCGTTTAATGCGCTACTTTTTCCAACTCCACGGTGCACGTGCTTAACTAGCTTTACACCATTTTTAGCAAATGATTGTACTTCGTTGACGGTATTGTCTGTACTTTCGTCATCAACAACAATTATTTCGAGTTTAGATTTTGGGTAATTTAGATTTAGCACTGAGTCGAGCGTTTTAGAAATGGTTCCTGCTTCGTTTAAAACCGGGATTACAATTGAAACACTTGGAAGCTTATTATCTAGCAATAGCGGGGGTTCGTGGTATAATTGGCGTCGGCTTTGGAATAAGAGTAAAAAGTAGAAAATCGTAGCGTACAACGCCACAAAAATCGTCACGTATTCAACAATAGGAAAAGAAACCATAAGCTGGACAACTAGATTATATAAGCAAAACGCAGTTAAAAACTAGCCTCTAGTCAAAAAAATCTTAGCAACTGTGTTTCGCCAGAGTCGTAAAACTAATCCATGAAGAACTGTGCTGTTGGCAGTTGTTCTGGTTCGCCTTTGCGTTTGCGAATAGAGAGTACTGTTTTGTTTTGTAACTCGCTTGGCATTTTTTCGTATCCGGCATATTCAGTGTACCATACGGCTCTGCCTTGTGAAGCGCCACGCATTTCACTTGCGAATCCAAACATTTCACTAACGGGTACTTTAGCATTTAGAGTAACTGATTCTCCTTCTTGTTGCATGTCTACTATTTGACCACGTCGTCCTTGCACTTGGCTGATTACACCACTCATGTATTCGCTTGGAGTGTTAACAACTAGTTTTTGCTTTGGCTCAAGTAACATTGGCTTGGCAGTTAAGAAAGAAGCATAAATTGGGCGTTTAATTGCTGGCAAGATTTGCGCTGGGCCACGGTGAGCCGGGTCAACGTGAATAGATGCATCTTCAAGTTTAACTTTAACACGCACACATTCTTCTTTTGCCATTGGGCCTTGTTTTATTGCTTCTGTAAAGCCTTGGACAATTAATTCTTGAATGTCTTGTAAGTATTGTACTCCTTTTGTTACGTCGATAAACAAGTTATTCTCGTAAACTGACAACACTTTACGCGCTTCTTCGCGAGGTAAACCGGCTTTAATCAAGCGTTCTTGAAGGTCTTTGCCTTTCATTTTATCATGTAGTTCTCCTTCTTCAAAAGCTTTTACAACTGATTCTTCAAGTGGCTCAACGCTTATCTTGAATTTGTTGTGCTTGTTTGGAGATTTTCCATCAATGGTTGGCCCACCAGTTGTGACCGTCTCGTGGTAAACTACAATTGGGGGGGAAGTTGTAATTGCAACGCCGCGTTCTTTTTCAATTTTGTATTCAATGATTTCTAAGTGGAGTTCTCCCATTCCAGAAAGTAAGTGTTCGCCGGTTTGTTGGTTGATTTCAACTCGAATAGTAGGGTCTTCTTTTGCAATTTTGTGTAATACTTCTACGAGTTTTACAAGGTCTTTTGGATTCTTTGCTTCAATTGACTTAGTGACAACTGGCTCAGAATGGTGCTTGATTTTTTCGAATGGAGTGATTTCGCCTTCGGAAATAGTTTCTCCAGCATAAACATCATGTAACCCAACAAGCGCAACTATGTTACCTGCAATAGCGGTGTCCACAAGTACTCGATCGGGACCCATGTAAAGGGCAACTTGTTGTACTTTTTCAGTTTTAAATTTAGAAGCAACCCAAAGTTCAGTTCCTTTAGATATTTTGCCACTGTATAGTCTACCAACAGCAACTTCTCCTGCATGTGGGTCGTTTTGGATTGCAGTTATGACAAAACAAGCTCTGCCGCTTGGGTCGCAGTTAACCATTGATTTTCCAACTTCGCTTTCTGGTTCACCGTGCCAAATAGTTGGAATACGATACTTCTGTGCAGCAACTGGCGAAGGTAAGTGAGCAACGATCATG
>JAHFHN010000020.1 GCA_023246885.1 Microcaldota archaeon | reverse complement strand
AGTTTTTCAGTTACGAGACAAGGGGCCGAAGCATTTTCAGAAGCTGACCGCGGAAAAGCAAATTACCCAGTATACATGTTTCTAGACCGACCAGAAAACGCAGCCATTATTTTACAACGAAGCGAACTCGACGTACTAAGTCAAAAACAAGCTACAGACTCTTTGAAAAAAGAAGGCAATGATATCACACTCATATTCGTTGATGAACTCACAGGTTCCGCTAGTAACAGCACAGTTGCTTCAGCAGTATTACGCAACAAAACAACAGTAGTTGTAAGTCAATCTACACTTCCAAAAATACAATCGGCATTACAAGCAGCAGGATTTGAAACCGCAGGAGGAAGTGGTGCAACTAGCGTAATTAATTCAAACACTTCTAAAAAAGTGCTTGTTAAAACAGATGCAGATATCGTTCCTTTAACAATTCGTGGCGAGATAAGCGAATGGCGCGCCATTGGCTTGCTTTCAGCTCCGCAATTATCAGAAGGGCTAGCAAGCGGAAGCATTTCACAATTCTATTCAATTACTGGAGCAGCGCTTGGTGCAACTGAAAAAGAACAAGAATCTTATGCATTAATACAAATAAAGCAATTGAAAAGCGTAATCAGTGGAGGCAAGTTGCCAGTAAGCGCGCTTGTAGGTAGCTCTTTTGCAATTGAACCTGCGCTTGGCAGACAATTCCTCACTTACAGCGTAATTGCAACTTTATTAGCAATAGCGATTGTTGCATTACTCATTATTTTACGCTATAAAGACTACAAGTTAAGCGTGCCAATTGTTTTGATAAACTCAATTGAAATCCTGATTTTAACAGCGGTGCTTGGCAGAATTGGCAATTTAGACTTAGCTGCAATGGCGGGAATTATCTCACTTATTGGAACAGGAGTAGACGACCAGTTGATAATCACGGACGAAGTGCTTGCTAAGAAAAAACAAGACGAAGAAGAAACCGAATATGGGTTACGTGAGAAAATAGGCAAGGCATTTAGCATTATATTTACAACAGCAGGAGTTGCAATAGTTGCAATGATGCCGCTATTATTATCTGGAATAGTGGAAATAAGCGGGTTCGCACTAGCTACAATAATCGGAATACTAGTTGGCATTCTTATAACAAGGCCCGCTTTTGGGGCAATAATTGAAGAAATGTACAAAAGATAATTTTGTACGCCTCATTTTCTAAGACACTATTACTGCAAAAACAAAACATTTGTCCAAAAGCCGACAATGCAGTACAATGCGATAAAAAAAATCTTTTTTTTCTCTGTTTTAACTAAAATATAGGCGTTTTATTTTATTAATCAGAAAATTACTATAATCAACTTGGGGGCAAAACATAATGGTCGAAACGCCAGCTAATAGTCGAATGCGTTATGATGAATTGCCGTGTAGGGTTCAAGCAATCATCAAAGGCATTCACGAAAAGCACAGGTTAAGCAGACAAGAGAAGCTATTGAACAGGCGAGAAAAGAGTCTAGAAGCAAAAAACTCGCTTCGTGAACAATATGCAGAGCTTATAGAAGAAATGCGTGACTTTAAACCAGCTGAAAACGTCACTCACTTTCGACTATCTAAAACCGGAGACGTAGTTTTCGTCACTAATTCTAAACTATACGGCCAGTCGTTTAAACGCTTGTGGAATTTACACTTGCCACTATGCTGATAGTACAAAAACCGTTTAGCAAAAGAATAGAGAAAAATAGAAGCAAAAAAAAGTTATTGGCTTTTAGTGCCGTCTTCGGTTATTTGCTTTGAGCCGCGTAATTTTGCACCATATTCTGCTTTGCGCTTTATACGTTCAGCGAAGTCAACTTTTTGCGCTTCATTCATTGAATTCTCTAAAATAAACTTGGAATACATTTGTGAACTTTGGCTGGCGTCAAGCAATATATCTTGACACTCTTTCATGCTTAGCGAAAGGTTATCTGGCTCTAGGATTTCAACCCCCGCAGGCGCATAGCGCAATGCAAGGTTAACTAAAGTGTTGAAATTAGCAGTCACTACTTCAATCTCCGAAAATGCAGTGTATAGTTCATTGGCCTCTATTGAACTTTCGATTTCGCCTTTACAGTATAGAACCCCTTTTTCTTTAGTTACTTGGTTAATGAGGTCAATCAAAACATCTTCAGTTGCTTTTTTATCAGGCCCATGTGCATCTACGAATAACTTTGCGTGCATTGCACCGCGTTGGCAAGCTTCGCTTATAAGTTGCTTGAGCTGGGCTTCATTTTTTACCCCATCTTTCATTATTTGCTCAATTGACTTTTTTCCAAATGATAATAAATCCATAATTTTTACACTCAACTCAAACTTGCATTAAACTAAAATCAAAAAATTAAACAATCGAACAAAACTAAAAAAAACAAAATCAAAAAAACAAAGCAAAAAAGCACTAAATTAAGCTCTTTTAAGCAAACCACCGTTAATAGCATATCGATGGCTAGAATCAAGCGGACAAACTAGTATATCTCCTTTTTGGTCAATGAGTTTAACCCCATAACCTTGTTGGAAAAAGCACTCCCTGCAATTTTTTATAATCTCATCACTAATTGTAGTCATAATCACATAACCTCCCGAAAAAGTAGATTTTAATAAAACGTGGCGCAATATTAAACCTAGCATGGAAATAATCGACTTACTTTTGTTCATTTTACCGGCCTACGTGGCAAATGCAGCGCCAGTGATATTCAACGGTAGAACCCCAATTGACCTGGGCAAAGAGCTTCAAGATAAACAACGCATATTTGGAGAGAATAAAACAATCATTGGCTTTCTATTTGGCGTCACAAGCGGAACAGTAACAGGCATAGCGATCATAACCTTTTTCCCGCAATTGTTCACGCAACTCTCGCTTAATGAAAAAATATTAGTAGCATTTTTATTGTCACTAGGTGCAATGCTCGGGGATTTAATTGGAAGCTTTGTAAAAAGAAGAAGAAAAATGAAAAGCGGGCAAGAATCTACAATTATGGATAAAATTTTATTCGTAATAATGGCACTTATTGTCGCTTATCCGGTTTACAACACAAAAGTGAACTTAGTGTTTACAGATATCCTATTAGTAATCGTTGCAACATTTTTCTTGCACATTTTATTTAATCGCATTGCTCACGCGACTAAACTAAAAAAAGTACCGTGGTAGAAAAGCTTTCTAAAACTAAACCACCCAAAATATTACAACAAATAGCCCCGTCGTCTAGTGGTCAAGGATAAGTGTAATAACTTCACTCCTAAGCAGCCTCTGGAGCTGCGGACACCGGTTCGAATCCGGTCGGGGCTACTTATACTTAAAAAAAATAAAGGTAGAAATTCTAAATGGACATACACGTTGCAAGAAGTCAAGCGGATTTAGTTAATTGCTTTAAGCTACGCAGCGAAGTTTTCGTAATTGAACAACAATGCAACCCCGTGCTCGAATTAGATGGTGATGAAGAAGCAACACACATAATTGCAAGGGACAATGGAGAGTGCGTTGGCGCTGCCCGCTATAGAATTATCGATGGCAAGGCAAAAATTGAAAGAGTAGCAGTTAAGAAAAGCGCTCGTGGAAAAGGCGTTGGAAAAGCAATTATGGAATTTTGCATTTCGGAACTGAAAAAACAAGGAGTAAAAGAAGTTTGTTTACACGCACAAACTCACGCTCAAAAGTTTTACGAAAAACTTGGATTCAAACCAGAAGGAGAAACTTTTCTAGAAGCAAACATCGAACACATCAACATGACGATGAAACTGTAATATCAGTATAATTTTCCGCCAAGGGGCGCTGTTTTATCTGCAGTTATCAACATGCAACTGTCTTTTCCATCAGGCACGCCTAGAGTTAAGACTTCGCTTTTGAAACCCGCGATTTTCTTTGGCGCAAAATTCACTACACACAATACAAACTTGCCAATCAACTCTTCTTTTGAATAGTTCGCAACAAGCTGTGCACTGGTTTGCTTTATTCCCAATGAACCCAAGTCAATTTTTAGTTTATACGCAGGTTTCCGCGCCTCTGGAAAATCTTCGGCGCTGATTATTTTGCCTAGGCGAATGTCAACTTTTTCAAATTCTTCGTAAGAAATTTCCATACAAATAAAAAGAAAACGTCAAGAATAAAACACTTAGTTAGCCTATTCAAAACTATGCAAAAAGGTTTTGATCACATTGGCGTCACAGTCAGTTTCTTTTGTCACGATGGGAGTGGCAATTTTTTGATGGGATTACGCAGCAAGAATTGCCGTGATGAACATGGCAATTGGGACATCGGCGGTGGTGCTTTAGATTTTGGGCAAAAAATAGACGATTGCTTGAAAAAAGAGATTAAAGAAGAGTACTGTACAGACGTCATTGGCTACGAATTTTTAGGGTATAGAGATATGCACAGAGAACACAATGGGAAAAAAACTCATTGGATTGCTTTGGATTTCAAAGTACTTGTCGATAGGGAAAAAGCGCGAAACGGAGAACCGCACAAGTTTGAAGATTTTGGTTGGTTTGACCTAGATTCAATGCCAGAGCCAGTTATTTCTACAATGCCATACTTTCTAAAACTCTATAGAAGTAAACTAATCTGAGGATTTATAACTCGTTTTGTCTTACAAATTATAACAATATGTTAAACACGCGACAAATTGCACGGCGGTTTCAAAAAAAAACTAATTTTGAAATAACAGTTAAACCAAAAGGCAAAGGTGACACTGACTTCTTTGAACTTAAAAATCACAAGCACGGAATAACAAAAGGAAGAGAACCTCCAATGACATTACATTTAGTGTCAAGCCACCCCGATGCTGAAAAGCTTCGCGGAGATTTTTGGATTCACCGTCCAGTTGGAAGCGGTCAAGAGCACGTTGTAACTGCACACTATAATGGATCATTAAGCATTAGTGCAAAGGAAATAACAAAAAAAGAGCTAGCTTTTGCACTTGCTCAAGCGAGAATATTACACAGAATAATGCGGTCAAAATAAACTGCAACATTATTTTCTAATTTTTGCTATTCTGCCTTTATTTGCTGTTACGAGTTCGTCTGGCGAAATTTTGACAAGCGAATTTTGCGATCCGCCTCCGCTGTAAACAATTTGTTTTTCCATTACGCGTTCGTCAACTAGAAAAATTCCAGCGTAGCCAAAAGAAGGCGTTCCGCCGCAAGGATAGCCGGTTTTTTCTAGTATTTCTTCAGGAGTAGCTATTCTAGGCCGTTCAATGCCAAGCACTTTTGCAACTTGCGAAGTACTTGCACGGTCTTCACCTTTTACAATTGCCACAATTAAATTTCCATTATTGTCAATCATGCAAATGTTCTTAACAAAATCTTCTTCACTAACATTTGCAGCTAGTGCCGCTTCTGCTACAGAGTGACAAGATTGGCTGAAACTCAAGTGTTCTGCGTTAATCTTATTATCAGCTATGAATTTTTTCAATTTAACTTCAAATTCCAATTGCATAACGTAAACACTTTTAACACTTAGAATTTCAACCACTTATATGGATTTACCCACTACAATGCAAAAGCTTGGCTATTCGAAGCTAAATGAAATGCAGAACAAAGTAGCACAAGAGGGTTTATTTGAAAGCGACCGAGCTGTGCTTAGTTCGCCTACTGCTAGTGGAAAGACGCTTGTCTCACTATTATGGATGTTAAATCATTTTGAACAAGGCAAGAAGACGCTGTACGTTGTTCCATTGCGCGCATTGGCAAGTGAAAAGTATAATGAATTCACTAAAAAGTTGGCTGTTTTTGACTTGAAGGTCGGAATTTCCACTGGAGAGTTAGATAGCGATGATGAAAAAATCGGCGATGCCAACATTGCGATTTTAACTTCCGAGAAGTTAGATTCAATTTTGACGCATTCACCACAGTTTATGGAGCAAATTAACGCAGTTGTGTTCGATGAGTGCCACTTGATTGGCGACGATCAGCGTGGCGCAACGCTCGAAGTTGTAATGACAAAGCTCCATCTTGCTAAAAAGAAGCTTCTTGGTTTAAGTGCAACTATTCCAAATGCAAGTGAAATGGCTGAGTGGCTAAATGCAAAGTTGTTTTACAGCGAGTATAGGCCAACGAAGTTAATTGTGGGAGTTAGCAGTGAAAAAGAAGTTCAGTTTAAAGACAAGGCATTAGCAAACATTCAAGTTAGTGATAAAAAGCAGTTGCATGACGTGTTGGAAAATGCATTGCGATTTAAACAAAATGGACAAGCGCTAGTTTTTGTAGCTAGCCGGCGTAGCGCTGAGTCAACTGCACGTGAACTTGGCGCAATTACAAAGAAGTTTTTGCAAAAGGGAGACGAAGTGCAACTGGCGGATATGAGTAAAAGTGCTTTGAAAGCATTGCCAACTCCAACAAGTCAATGCAAAGAGCTTTCTGCATGCATGGCAAATGGGATTGCATTTCACCACGCTGGAATTACGCCAAAACAACGTCAATTAATTGAAGATGGATTCAAGCATGAAAAAACAATCAAGGCAATTGTATGTACAACTACACTTGCAATGGGTATTGATTATCCCGCCACGTGGGTGATTGTAAAAGATTTAAAGCGATTTAATGGCAACTTTTCAGAATTTATCCCAGCAATGGAAGTACAACAAATGTTGGGAAGAAGCGGTAGGCCAAATTACGACGATGTTGGAATCGGCGTTATGTTAAGCAGTAAAAAAGACGTTGGAGAAGTGTGGGAGAAGTACGTTTACGGGAAACCCGAGGACTTGTACAGTAAACTCGCAAATGAAACTGCCATTCGCTTTCATTCTCTTTCGCTCATTTCTTCAAACTATGTTTCAACAATGGAGGAATTACATAAGTTTTTTGACTCTACGTTCTACGCGTTTCAATATGGTGACCGGAGTCAACTAGCTGGAGTTATTGACCGCATTTGTGGAGAACTAAAAGAGTTTGATTTCATTCGAGAAAAAAGTGGCCGTTTGGCAGCTACACCTGTTGGTAGGCGAATAGCACAATTGTACATAGACCCTTTGACAGGCGCGAAGTTCCTCTCGTTTATCAAAAAACAAATTCCCAGACAAACAATCGACTACCTTTATGCGATTTGTGAAGCAACTGAAATGCGTCCACTAATATACGTAAAAAAAGGCGAAGAAAAAATATTATGGGATGATGCATATAACTTGCTAGAAGATTTTCCAGCGTGGGATGCAGAAGCATTAGATAAATTCAAAACAGCTAAAGTGTTAAACGGCTGGATTAATGAAGCAACTGAAGAACAAATGCTTGAAGATTTTGAAACCCCGCCCGGAATGCTGTTAACGCGCAAGCGAAACGCCGAATGGCTTTGCTATGCATTGCGCGAACTTGCATTTCTTGAAAATCAAACAAGCGTTTATCAAGAAGCAAAGCGTTTACGCCGGCGCATAAAACACGGAATAAAAGAAGAGTTGCTTAACATTTGCACAATTCGCGGAATTGGAAGAGTACGAGGAAGGAAACTATTCAATGCAGGAGTAAAGACAATTGAAGATTATGCAAAACGATCTAAACAAGAAATCAAGAACATCACAAGCGGAAAAGCACTCACAAAAGGAAACTCTAAATTGACATAAACTTCTGATTTAAAAAAATATTAAATCCCGAAAACGGATTTGAGAAAACTCTTTTGGCTGGCTAACCATTTTTTCAAGTTAGCTGGGCTGGTTACCATATAAAGAGAGTCTCCTTTTGCCGCGTTGAATTTTCTGCGTCTTCCTTTTTCCATTACGCGTATTTGATCGAGAAGTGCAGCTGCGCGTTCATCTGGCTGCACATTTGCTAATTCAGCGCTATAAGTGCCAGCCTCTGCAGGACCTTCGAGATAGAGTTTATTTGCGTGTGCATCAATACGATGCATACTTTCAGGTTCAGGCGACGCGCCAAGCCTACCAAGTAGAAAAGCAGAACGAGACTCTTTCAGCCCACGCCTATGCAATTTATTAAAAACCACTTTACCATTTGCAAGTTTTGGAAACCAACCTCGACCGGAATAATGCATTATGACTTTGGGATTCTCGGTGCGCGTAGCTACTTGGAATTTAGGTGAACTTCCGAGATGACGAGCGCAGGCAGCGGCACGGAGAACGTTCAATAAATCATAAGTTCCCTTACCTTGTGCCGTTGGAGAAATTGCCGCCGAAGTGTAATAAGCAGATTGATTTGGTTCTGAAATGGCAACTTGTGCATATGCAACTGGCCTTCCAGTTGGTGTTTCAAGAAAGAACAAATAGTGAAGTAAATCGCCATGGAAGAATCGTTTTGCACCGCTTATTGGATCATCACCGAAGGCTATTCTCGTTTCTTGTTCGCCAAAGGCTTTTTTGCTGACTTCAACCATGTGCCTTGCACATTTAAGTTCAGATTTAGATGACAGAGGCTTAGCATCTGAATATACGTGCGCCTTCAATGTTAGTTGTTGACCCGCTAAGTTTAGCTTTACGCCGCGTTCAGCATTGCGAAGCATCTTCTCGTGCAGTGAAGCTTTCATTTTTCAAACAGCCTCTCAGTATTTTCAAGCAGTATCTTGCGCTTGCTTGATTCTGATAAACCAGCGCGTTCAATTTTCAACCGTTCGATAAAGGGGTCAGAATAAGGATAATCTGATCCAAAAAGTAGACGTGAATCGCCGTACTTTTTAACATAGTTGGAAATAGTGAAAGGCGTTGAGTGGATAGACGTTTCAAACCACACATTTGGAAGCAAGTTGCCTTGCTCGTATGCGTCTTGAAGTAGCGATGCGGCATGTGCTAGAATAAACTTAACTCCTTTGAACTGACGAGCGAGGTCAATGCAAGCAAGCGGGTGGGCAACTGCGTCGATGCGATTTAACCCAGTATGAATTAGCACTACTGTATTGTATTTCTCCGCCTCTTCAAGTACTTGCAACAAAGTGTAATTTGAAAGTGAGTATCCATCAACACTTGGCTGGAGCTTTATACCAACCGCATTGAGCTTTGTAAACGCACGTTTGGCTTCGTCTAGCGCGGCTTCTCCAGCACCAGGGTTGATTCGAGCAAATGGAATTATTTTTTCAGGATAAGTTTTAGCGAGAGACGCAACTGCATCGTTTTGTTCTGCGTAGGTAAAAGTTTCGAAGTTGTATTCTTTTAGTTGAATTGGACTGACGACACACTTCGCTACGTTTGCTTCCTTTAATTTTTTCAACAGCTCACCCACTGCCCCAGTAGCCCTTGCGCCTGCCCCAACGTGACAGTGGACATCAATTCCCTCAATACTTTGATTTTTCATTTTTTTAATTTTCTACTCCGCGTTTACAATTTTATCTATGAACTGCTGTAACTTACCTAACTCAGTAAGAGTCATGTTTCTCGCGTTTCTTGGAAAGTGTACTGGCCCGTGGCTGCCGTGCACAACATCGTAAATAGTCGTACGCTTTAAGCCGAGTACTGCAGCGTGGTCAGCAAAGTGGGGTTTCAAAGCAAGTGCCATTTGTGCTAACTTGTCTCGCGCGGGATGTATAAGCGCTTCATATTCCCCAATTACTTTTTTCTTTTCAGACGGGGGCGCTGCCTTTATTTTCTCTACTTTTTGTCTTTGCAAATCAGAGAGTTCTTTCCACTGCGAAACTAT
>JAHFHN010000019.1 GCA_023246885.1 Microcaldota archaeon | reverse complement strand
ACTAGCGGTAATTGTGCTTGACCCTCATGGAGACTACGCTGGGTTTTCCCACCCTGCTTCACCTTTTCGCGAATCAACAATTGTTGTAAAAGGCGATGCAATTCAAATTTCAGCAGCTCACCTATCCGCTTCACTGTTGTCTGAGCTAGCTCCTTCGCTAACCGCCGCTGCAAGAAGAGAATATAGCAAGTTATTTGCAAAAGTAAAAGAAGCTTGTGCAACTGAAGGAAAGCCAATCACGCTTGACGAATTGATAGCCGCTAGTTATGAATCAACTAAAACAAACCTATCAGATGTACTTGATGAAGTCGGCCAATTGAAACTATTTGGCGCATTTGACTCACCTGGACTTAACATAGTCAAGCCCGGTAAACTAATTGTATTTGACTTATCTAACCTCGGTAATCGCGCTAAACAAGTAGTGGCGTGGTTCTTTGGCAGAAAACTATTCAACCAACGCCGCCAAGGAAATACTCCTCCATTTGTACTTGTAGTTGAAGAAGCACATTTATTCGCCCGCGAAAAAGCAAAAAGCGAAAATTCAATTTCTAAACCAATAATTGAGTCAATTGCACGCGAAGGACGCAAGTTCGGCGCTTGCTTATGTCTAGTTTCACAAAGACCAGTACAATTAAGCACAACTGCCTTATCCCAATGCAATAGCTTCATAGTAATGCGAGTAACGAACCCATATGATTTACAACACATTGGCGAAAGCTGTGAAGGAATTGACAAAAATAGCTTAGATGCAATTACAACCCTTCGACCCGGTGAAGGTATAGTTATAGGCGAAGCAACTAACTTTCCCACGTTTGTCAAAATCCGGCCAAAATCCACTCTTGGCTCATCCAGTGTCAAGTTAGAAGATCTCGCCAAAGAATTTGAGTCAAAAACAGTTGAACTTAAACCAAGTGACGTGGACGCATTTCTATGAATGAATTCAAAACCCAAAACCAATTAAATTCAAGCGAATCAAAAAAAGAAATAAGCGCACCAAGTGGCAATGAATTGTCATTCGAACAATTTCAAACACCAACAGAAGTAATCATAATCGCTTATTTGCCAAGCATTGTAAAAGAAGAAGTTAAACTAGAAGGAAACAGTGAGTCAATCACGCTGAAAATAGCCGGCCCATCTGACTCGAGTCAACTAGCTAGAATGGGCTACTATAGTCACGAAGTCACTCGCCTCTATGGATTTTCAAAAACCTTTCACTTCACAACGCCAGTCGACCAAACGCGAACAAAAGCCACGTTTAAACATGGAGTAATGGAAATAAGAATACCCAAAAAGTGAAAACAAAAAAAGAAGCAACAAAATCATAACTCGGCTCTGTATCTTCCGGGGACAACGTGCTTTAGAAAAGTCCGCTGTGCGTTTGCCAGTGCAGTCTGATACTTAGTTTTCGGGATCAAATGCACATCCCCGTGTCGGTCAACAATTAGAAACGGGTGCGTCTCACGCGCATGCGCCACGCTGATTGTGTTCCGCCGATCTAAAAATAGCGTTTTTCCTTTTTTAATAACCTTATTAGTTGCTTCTCGAACAGCAGGTGAACCAGCCTTATAGTCAGCAACCGAAACAGCGGCAGGAACTAAAGTTCCAAGCACTGCGCCGCCTAAAACTTTATGTGAAGATGGATAAAGATTAAAATAATCTGGATGTTGAACCATGTGAATTAGAAAACCCCTGCCGCACCAATAATTGCACTTGGTGCTGTTAAGGTTGCTGCGCCAACTAAACTACTTGTTCGTTTTTTCCTTGCAGCTAGTAATTCGTTTACTTTTTGTTTTACTTCGTGATGTAAATCTTCGTGTTTTATTACTAAACGCTTTGCTTCAAGCGGCGCGCCAAGCACTAAGTTAACTGCGTACATTAAATGGTCAAAAGCTGCGTCGCTTGAAACGCGTTTAGCAATTTTGTTTGCTTCGTCTAAATGTGGTTTCATTCGCTCAGCAGTTGTTTGTCTTAACAAATCGCCGAGACCCCTTAATTCTTTATCAGTAATTTTGCCTTCATTGCGTGCAGTGTGTAAAGCAACTTGTAAATCCTTATGAAGCCAGCCATATCTTGGCATTCCAATTGCTTTCAAATGAGCTTCAGCAGCAGCTCTTTTTTCAATTACCGACATAAACGATTTACCCAAGCAACTCTTTTATAGCTGATGCTGCTTCGCTAAATAACAAAATAAAAAAAAAGAACTAAAAAATAGAATTAAAAAAAGAAGGAAAAGAAAAATTTAAAAAAAATAAAAAATGAAGAGAAGTTTATGTTTAACTTGCGTGTTTTTCAGCAAGTGCGCCAACAACTGGCATTAACACTTTTTCTCCTTTGTATGCCTTGTAGCCAACGTATAATGCATATACCCACATTGCTAACCACAATAATGGAACTACTGCTAGCCACATTAATGCGCCTAAGAATGAGAGTGTGCCAAATACTAATCCAAGTACCATAACAACTACCCAAGCTAATACCCAGTATAATACTGCTTGTAAGCCGTGAAATTTAGCTGTTAAATCTTCTTTTTGAGTTAAGAATAGATACAATCCAACTATTGGAATTGGATAAGATAACGCTGAGAGCAGCGCATTGTCTGATTTTGTTGCCATTTTTTTATTACCACCTTTTGAACTCTTCTTTGCCATTCATTACACCTATTTATTTTACCTCTACAGAGGCTTGACAATATCACTCTCGCAGCCTATATAAAACCTGTCATATTTTGCTGTACTCCCAAAAGTCGCATCTGCTTAATAAATTTAGAATAAATAAACCTAGTATGCAAAAAGTAGCAGCTATAACTGGCGCGTACGGTGGGCTAGGTGCGGAATTATCTAAGCTACTTGCACGAAAAGGGTATGCGCTTGTCCTTGGCGGGAGAAACGCTGGCAAGTTGCAAGAGCTTATTGACTCGCTTGGTTCGACTTGCAAAGCAATTGCAGTAGTAATTGATGTAACTAATCCAAAAGACTGTGAAAAATTTGTAAACACTGCCGTAAGTAAATTTGGCAGGCTTGACCTTTTGATAAATAACGCTGGCACGTGGAAGAAAACTATTTTTGAAGAACTCACCCCTATGGAAATTCAAGATATGTTTGTGACAAACGCTTTTGGTCCAATGTATTGTAGTCAAGTTGCAGTGAAAATAATGAAAAAACAAAACAGTGGCCACATTCTAAATATCGGCTCAACTGCAGGTGTTGATTATATGACTGGAAACGTTGCTTACGGTTCTGCCAAAGCTGCATTAATTGCATTTACTGCTTGCCTCGGAAAACAGCTAAATGGAACCGGAATAAAAGTTACTGCATTTTCTCCCGGTGCTTTTAAAACTGAAATCTTCAAACACAATCCAGAAATTTACGAAACTGACTTTTACAAAAACGCTATGCTTCCGGAGTTCGTGGCAAAGAAAGTAATGAAACACATTGAAAATCCAAAGAAATGGCATGTTGTGCTACAGAACAAACGCAATAGCCTATTGGCGTTTAACACTTTACGAAGTTCTTCAAAATAATTTCAGTAGTTTAGCTAGTGCGTTTTATTGTGATTTCGTCTTGTGGCGTTTCTAGTTTTAGATTTTCTATTATTTTTTCAGCTACTATTGAAGGTTGCATGTATTTGTCGAAATCAGCTGGTATTTCTTCATCGAAGAAATGAGTATGCATTCCGCCAGGAAAAACAGCTATTACTTTTACGTTGAATGGAGTGGCTTCTTGTCGGATGGACTGTGTAAAGCCCACAAGCGCAAATTTACTAGCAGAGTAAGCGGCAAGGTTTGCTTTTCCAGTAAGTGCAGCTGTTGACAATATGTTCATTACGACGCCATTTTTTTGTTTTTTCATATGTTTTAACGCAGTTCGTGCGCCGTTCATAGTTCCAAAAACATTAGTTTCAAACATGTTCCGTACTCGGGTCATGTCGTTTTCCTCTATTGCCATGTGAGGTATGCGGACGCCTGCGTTGTTAATCCAAATATCAATAGCTCCAAATTTTTTAACCGCCAAATCACCGAGCGCTTCAACTTCCTTTTCATTTGCTACATCGACTTTAAGCGCAACTGCGCCAGTAGCTTCAGCTATTTGTTTTAATCCCGCTTCATTTCTTGAACCAATGACGAGTTTGGCTCCTTCTTTGGCAAATAGTTTTGAAAGCTCAGCTCCCAGCCCTTTACTTGCGCCAGTAATTACAATTACTTTGCCATTAAGTTCCATTTGGATCAATTTGTCTTCGCGTTTTCTTTTGTGTTTAACGGGGCTACGGGGATTTGAACCCCGATCCTTAGCTGTCTACACTCATCTTGCAGTCGTGTGACCGCGGGATGTTCCGCAAGCTAATGTTCTATCCAGGTTATACTATAGCCCCAAAAAGATGTCTTTCGGTACTGTGTTTTTAGTACGTTAGCCACGTGGCGCGTTATTTATTGTGATTGGAAATGTATAAAAGCTTCTTTTGTCCCTACTTCTCTGCTTTTAACTAGCGCTATGTGCGCTTTTTGGCAATTGATGAATTAGAGGTTTGAAAATTAATTTATGACTATTTGCATGACTTGTGGACGCGAAACAGACAAATATGCGGTTTTAAACTGCCCAAATAAAGAATGCCAAGCGAAAATCATTCGCTGTGCTCCTTGCCGGGCTAATGAAAACAAGTACGTTTGTGCATCTTGCGGCTTTTCAGGTCCATGAGTAAACCAAAACTCGTAATGGTATTTGGCACATTTGACTTTCTACACTTAGGGCACGTTTATACTTTTCAACAAGCTAAAGCACTAGGCGACAAGCTCGTCGTAGTAATAAGCAGGGATTCCAGTGTTGAGAAAATAAAAGGTAAACTCCCCTTTTTCTCTCAAGTGGAACGCAAGCAACTAGTTGAATCACTCAAAACAGTAGACGAAGCAGTAATAGGCGATGAAACAGATTTTTTTGCGCCAGTACGCGCCTATAAACCGGACGTCATTGCCCTTGGCTACGACCAACAAGTAATGTCCGAAACAGACATAAGGCAAAAACTCAATGCAATCGGCCTAACGAAAACCGAAATCATTCGTTTAAAGCCATTTCAACACGATAAACACAAAAGTTCAAGTTTAAAAAAATTCTACGGAGTTTGATAACCAAATGGGAAAAGTACTAACTTTATTAAGAGTCTCAAGCGAAGAAGGCCAAGATTTAAACGAATTACTTGAAAAACTAAAACAAGTAAGCGGCTATAATACTGGCAAAATTGAAGACTACGTTTTTGGCTCCAAAATAATCAAGATTTCCTACGTGTGCGAAGATAAAGACGCTGTTGACTTTGAATCAGTTGTAAGCCAAGTGCCAGGCGTAGGCGAAGTAAACGTAGAAGAAGTAGGACTAATTTAGTCAGATTCAAGAAGAAGATACGCATATCTTTAAGCCATTTTCTTTTCCTTATTTTTTTAAATGATTACGCGTTTGCGGTTGGTGAATTGGAAGAGCCACGAGAACACCGAGCTCCGCTTTTCCCCAGGCACTAATTTGCTAATCGGCTCAATGGGCTCAGGCAAAACAAGTTGTCTTGATGCCATTTGCTTTGCTTTTTTTGGATCCTTTCCATCTCTCAAAAGCAGACAAGTTTCATTACTAGAAGTAGTAATGTCCAGGCCAACCAAAAAGACAAACGCATTAGTTGAAGTCGAATTCACCGCAAACAACAAAACGTACTTAGTTACGCGGCTAGTTAACCCAAAAGGAACCGAAGCATTTCTACGCTGTGAAGGTGCATTAATCGAGGGCCCCCAGCCGATTCGAACAACTGAAGCGGTTTCCCGCATATTGAAAGTCGACTACGATGTATTTACTCGAGTGATTTACGGCGAACAAAACAAACTAGACTACTTTTTAACTTTACAACGAGGCCAACGCAAAATCCAAATAGACGAATTACTTGGCATCTCGCTGTTTGAAACCGTGCGTCAAAATTGCACTTCGATGATTTCAAAACTAAAAGTTGAAAAAACTAGTTTAGAAAACTTTCTCAACAGCGTAAACGCACCAGCACTTGAAACTGAAATAACCATGTTGCGTTCGTCGCTTTCAATTGCAATTAACAATAAAAACGAGCTAGAAAAAAACTTATTCGTTTTAACAAACGAATTTGAACTAGTTAAAAAGAACCTTGAGTCACTAGAAGAATTGAAAAAAATAAACGAAGAGCTCAAAATGCAGCTTGTAACTGCTAATGCCGAAGCAAATTCACTTCACACTAGTGCCGTTTCAGTTATGCCGGCCTCGCTTGCTTCACTTACGCGCGAACAATGCACTTCGCTTCTAGAGCAATGCGCCCGCGCTTTACAAGAGCGGTTCGACTTAGAACACCAAGTCACTGAATTATCCTCTTCTGCCCAACGTTTTGAAGGAGAAGCCAAAGCTTTACTAAACGTAATCGAACAGTTTCCACCAGAAAAACTTAAAACAGAAATAGTCGATTTGTCACGTATATCGTCAGAGTTTCAACTAGCATTGCAAGAATTCATTGAACTAGGCAAAAAAGAAAGCGCTATATCTGTACAGTTGAAAAACCTCGAATCTGAAATCAAACAAATTGAAATGGAGCTGTTAAAGTCACGCCAACTTTTATTGCCAGTTGAAGAAATTAAAAAGAATTTTGCTTCACTTGAACAACTTGAAGAAAAAATAAGCCAATGTCGCCAAGGAGTTACGCAGTTTGAACGTTTAGTTGCAACAAAACTAGAAGTTGCAGCTACACTAGAAAAATCGCTTTTCTTACTTCAACGCGAATACGCTTCTTGTCCAACTTGCGACCAAGCAATTACAAGCGAAAAAAAAGAATCGCTAATTCACCAAAAGACAAATGCACTACAAAATGAAAAAGCGGAATACGCCGTTGCAGTTGAAAAATTAGCGTCATTTCAACGCGAGTCGATTAAATTTGATTCAATGCGCGCGAAGTGGGTTGAATCTCTTCCAATTGAAGCTAAAATCACAGAATTACAAACCAAGAGCAATGCAGTTCAAACCGAATTAACCAATGCACAACAAGAACTTGAAGCTGTTCGCACACTTTCTACTGTAAGCAAAGAGCGTGTTGATGCATTGCGCGTAAAAGCGGATAAGCTCGAGTCAACCAAACAAAATTTAGCCCAGTCTGAAAAGAGTTTAGAAAAACTTGAAGGGGTTAGAAAAGAAATAGCGATTTTTGGAAATGAAATAGCGAAAAAGCAACTTGCCCTCAGTTCATTTGAAGAAAAGCAAAAACTAGAGTTAAAGCTTGAAGAAACTCGATCTGCATTAAAAGCATTTGAATTATTTGAAAAAACTGAATTACTTCATAAAAAATCAAAAGAATTAACTGCTAAATTGTCTAATTTACAGTTTCAAGAAGGTGAACTTGTAACGCTACGCGCTGCACATTCTAATTTGTTTTCAAAACTTGAATCAATCCGCACGTCACTTGGCCACATTTCAACTGAAGCAAAAGAAAAAACTGAGTTAGTTGCAAAATTAGACGCACAATACGGAAAATTAGTACAAATAAAAAAGAATTGCAGCGAATTGGATAAAGGAATACATGATTCTACAATTTTTCAAAATAGCTTATTGGAAACTCAAGCTGAATTACGCAGTGAGCTTATAAGCGCAGTGAACCAAGCAATGCACGAAGTGTGGCAAAACGTCTACCCGTATAAAGATTATTCGTCGTGTAGGGTGTTACCAACTGAAGATGATTATGCACTTGAAGTGCTTTCTATGGATGGCTGGAAGCCAATTGAACAATGTAGCGGGGGAGAAAAAACTTGTGCTGCCCTTTCCCTGCGCGTTTCACTTGCAATGATACTTGTGCCCAACTTATCGTGGCTGGTTTTAGATGAGCCAACGCATAACCTAGACGCGCAAGGCGTTAACCTACTAGCAAGGGCTTTGCATGATTCTCTACCGACAATCGTAAGACAAACTTTCGTAGTAACTCACGACGAGGCACTAAAAGAAGGCGCAAGCGGAGCAGTGCACTTCTTCAACAGAAACAAAGACCTAGGAGAAGCAACGTTAGTGGAAACGTTAGCTTAAGTGCCTCGAAAACCATACTGTGACGATTTGATACATTTTATCCCTATGCGGTTCCATGCCGTGGCTTGCTCCTTCGATAATTATTTTTTCTTTTGGTTCATTTGCTTTTTCAAAAAACGTTTCTGTTTCTGAAGGTGAGATTTTTTTATCCGCAGAGCCATGTAGTAATAGAATCGGGCAGTGAATTTTACTTATGTTCTCTACTAAATTGTATTTTTTCAAATCTTTCCAGAACTCTGGTTTTACTTTTAATGTAACTCCAGAAGATTTTTCTTTTGTCGAAATCCCGGTTGGGTTATAATTTTCTCCAAAATACTTTGCTAAAGATTTTTCTGGCTGTGCAACCGATCCCATTAACACGATACATTTTACTCCTGGTTTTAATGCTACGGTGCACGATGTGCCAAATGACTGTGCTAAAATGCCAATTTGTTTTCTATCCACGTTTTTTTGTTCTCTAACGAATTCCAAGATTTTTTCTAAGTCCCCTCTTAATTTTGTCAGAGTAGTATCTAAGATATCTCCTTCGCTTTCTCCACAACCTGAAAAGTCAAAACGATAAACTGCAATGTCTTGGTCTGTTAACTTTTTTTGCAGGTTCACAAACATTCCGTACTCGTCTTTGTTCACGCCAATTCCATGAACTAAAATAACTGCTGGAAATTTGCCATTGTTTGTGTTAGGTAAAGCTTCAATTCCAGCTAACTTCTCGCCTTGTTTATTTAAAACAAAAACTTTTTTCTCTTGCATTTTAGTTCACATTTTTTTAACGAGTAACTTTAGTTTTTATCTCGTGTTTTTCACCAGCACTTTCTCCAAGTAAAAGTTCCAGTTCAATTAATTTTTTCACAACTGGATTAGCTTCGTCCAATTTGTACAGTTTTGTTTTGCCAAACCTACGCGTTTCTTTCACTATGCCGAGCTTTTCTATTTTATTCCAGTTGTTGAAAAGTGTAACTCGGCCAATTCCGCTTCCCTCTGCGATTTGCTGTTTTGAATAATCAAACAGCCTGTTCTCCAACAAAAAATCTACAACTAGGATAACTGGTGTCCTGCCAAAATGCTCCACAAGCACAGATTCATCTTTCATATTCGCTCAACGTTTACTAAAATGAACGTTCAACATATATTAACTTTGCTTGAACTATTTTTTTATGAGGTGGAACTGATTTAACCTCTCTTATAACTTGCCGATGGGTTTTGCCAGTAGTCCTTTGTTCTAATTTTATAAAAGCGGCTTAGATCAACTTTAGTATCAGAATTGCGCTCTAGTACAAGAAAGTAATTTCCGTCAATTGTTGTTTTACCCCTTCCAAGAGCTAACCCTATTTCTTTAGGCCACCCTATTACCGTGCGCGCCCTTTTTTTTCTAAATTTAATTCCGTTTCTTTCAAGATAATCTTTTACATGTCTCTCGTGTTTTCCAAGAAAATAGCCCGGCACATGGAGAATAGCTTTACCGCCCCTTGCAAGACCATTTGCGATTACTTCCAAAGCTTTTGCCCTGTCAATCACATAGCGCATTGT
>JAHFHN010000018.1 GCA_023246885.1 Microcaldota archaeon | reverse complement strand
AATGGAAAGGAAAACTAACCTATAGGAAAGGCGCACTCGTAGGAAATATACAAATAGAAGAGCCGTTCACAGTTGAGCTACGTGGAATTAATCGCTTTGATTTCAAAGGAGACAAAATTGAAACGTTGAGAGTCTATCACGAGACAACAACAGTTGCGAACCTAGTGAAGAAATATGGAAAAGTAATAGCCTAGCTCAATGATAGAGTAAAGTGACTATTTTTATAATCTGGCAATAAAATGTAATGCTAGTATGGCAATTGAACTTGAAAAAGTTAAAGCAGCTGAAGCTTACTTCAAACGAATTGGTATGAGACGCTATGGGTTTCTGCCTTTAGAATTACAAGTAGCTTTTCATCAAATAGCAAGGGGAAACCCTGCGCATCAAGCAAGATTAATTGAACTAGGCAGACATTTTGAAAGATTTAGCGATCTAAAACTTGCAATGCTACACGCTGCAAGTGCTCTCAAGGTAATGAAAGCAAAAGGCCGTACAAACGCACTAATGTACTTGCTAGAAGAAACAAAACGAAGTATAGCCGAATCGCAAGGAGGAGAAGCCGCAAGGCCTGCGGCACAAGTACCTATTAAACTCGCTCAAGCTAAACGTCAAAGTTCGCTCGAGTGGAGGACCAGCGTAGTTCGTTTACCTGGAATTAAGGGATTGCTTTCAAAAAAACGAGTAAGAATAACGCACTGGGCTAAACATAACCCTGAAAAGCTATTGGCCGCGCTTGAAGCAAAGCCTAGCGCCAGTTTTCCAGATTCAACGCCAAAATTTACAGTTCATCCTTTTGGAAAACACTTACTTATAGCGCGAAGGTTTAAACGTGGCGGGCATTACAAAGGGAGTAATGATTACCATCCGCCTGAAAGTGTTTTCAGTTGGTTAGTTGAGTTAGTCAAAAACAAAAATGCAATTCTCGAGATGCCAGTTGCATTAGTTGACCATCCAACTAAAGGTATGATGGTTGTCACATTGTGGAAGAAACACGAACGTACATTACTGCAAGCTTTTTTGGCACGAGATTTGCCATTAAGAGAAAAAGAAGCGCTTGCAAAAAAAGCAGTTAGACAATTAGCTAGATTAAACGCAGCGGGCTATACCCACTCGCACCCATTTGCTAGGAATTATGTGGTTTTGAAAAATGGCGAAGTACGTTTAATCGATCCGACATTATTTATGCCACATCGAGGTAATCCAGATTCTAATTCTAGTGTAACGGGATTAGTGACTCAAATTTCAACAGGTGTTGAAAACACTCCAGAGCGATTATCAGATAGCAAATTTTTTGAAATGTGTGGCCGAATTAGCTTCGAATATTTTAAAGAGCTTAGAAAACGCGAACGCCAATAGTGATAAAAAAGACTCATTGCTATTAATTGTTTAGATAGATATGGTTAATTTAGATGCTTTGGCTTTGAAGATGGAACTTACGCCTGAAGCTGCTATTGGCGTTGTTCAAAAGGAAGTTAATAGAAAGGGCTGGAAGAAATTCGACTTAAGCGACATCTTAACGGTTTATACTCCGTTTTACATTTTTTCTTTTGACGTAATTGCAGAAGGGGGAGCACCTCCAGGCAAAGCTGCACTTAATGCAAATACAGGCGAAATAAACGAATTTGTTCCATCGTTGCTTGAACGTCCAATTCAAAAACTACGTAAAACAGCAGAGGGAATTGAAGCCGAAATTGAGCCAACCAATATTAAAGAAAGTGAAGTGGAAAAAGTTGCAAGTGTAAAAATTGCGAATATGCTGGGAGCAAAAAGAGAGAATATCGTTATTTCAGCGATTTCAAAAATTTACATTCCAATGTTTCGTTTATGGCTTGATGTTGCAGGAGATAGTTTCAAAGTTGAAATCGACGCCGCACTCGGTTATCCAACGGGATTGGAGTTGATTCCAAAACGAGAAAAAACATGGGATGAAAGCACAAGTGAAACAATCCGCAAAATGCAATCACCTTCTGGAATAGCCCAATTAGCAAGTGCAACAAGTGGCGAAATAGCAAAAGTTGCAGGCGGAAAAGCGGACAATAAGTATATTCAGTGGGCAATTATCGGCGCAGTTATACTAGTGATTGGCTTTTTTGCTTTACAGTCGCTTAACTCTAAAACAGACTGCGTAGTGGACAATGAATTTTTATCAAAGCCAGAATACCTTGGGTTATTTGGTAACCGCAAGCTATCGCCGCAAGAAGCTGATGCAGATACGCTCTATGTGACTGGATCTTGCAAGTTTTCAGGGGACAATGATAAACTAGTGATTGTTTCAGTTGGAGTAAAACAAAACGGACTACCATTATCCGCTACAACCGTACAAGCAGTTACGCGTGCTGATTCGGAAATCACTAGACAGTTTAACGTAAACTGGACACGAACAGATGAAGAGTTAACTGGCAGCTATGAATTGACAGTTGACAAATTAATTGGTTGATTATTCTTACTTATGAAATTACAAGAAGCAGTGCAAACTCAATTGTCAGAAGGCAAAACCATTTCGCAAATTAAAGTCGATTTGGAAAAAAAGGGGTTTTCGCCTCGGGCAATTAGCCTTGCTATTAGTCAATGCATTCAAGTTGAGTTAAAAAAACGCGACGCAGGCAACGGCGAACTCAGTGGGCTCACTGAAAATGATCGCCTCACTAATTTCAAAAAACTTAACAAATTACGCATGTACGCCACAATCGGCATACTAATTGCAATTCTAATCATCACTGGCGCATTACTTGTTTTATTTTGATAATTTCAGCTTTTTCGCGGTACGAGAAAGTACTGCCATTAATGTTTGCGCTTCAGTTGCGGCTATGTTTGCCCGGCCTATGACTCGCTTAAACGCTAGTTTTGCTTTTTGTGGGTCATGAAGTTCGGACTTGCTTTTCACTGCTGCGTCAACAAGTTGTGAAAATAAGTAAGTTAAAGCATCTATTTCTTTTTTTTCAGCAGCTGCGTATTTTGGCTTGACATGCTTAGAGTAGAAAAGTGAATAAAGTACAACTGCAACTGAATGAGATAAGTTTAGAATAGGGTGCGCAGGGTCAGCCGGAATAGTGGCTAGAACGTCACATGCGGCTAAGTCGCTTTGCGACAATCCGTTTCCTTCTGAACCAAAAACAATCGCAATTCTCTTTCCAGCTACTAGTGAGTTTAACTCGGGCAACGAAACACAATTTTTCAAATTGCCCGTAAACCGATTGATAACACCAGTTGTGCCAATAACAAGATCAAAACCATTTGTTGCTTTTTCAAGTGAATCAAAATTCTTTGCTTCATCAAGTATCTCTTTAGAGTGCTTTGCAAACTTGTACGATTCAAAATCAATAGCACATTTAGGTTGAACGAACGCTAAGTCAGTAACTCCAAAATTTTTAACAACGCGCGCAACCATTCCAACATTCATCGAATACTCTGGCTGTACCAAAATTACACGAACAGGTAAAGGGCGTTTGACTTTGCGCGAACCAGCGAATTCCATTGAATTTCTCCTCGAAGAATACTACGGTTTAAAAACTTTGCAAGTTTAATTACAAAAAAACGAATAAAAGATGCACACGTCATTTATAGAGCTTAAAGAGATATAAGAGGATAAAATGCCGAAAGTTTTGGTAAAAACTGCTTTATTTGCGTTTCTAGTACTAGTCGTACAAATACATGCAATTATACCAAGCCAACAAGCGCTTGACTTAACGCACGCGTACATCCGCGACGGCGAAGAAGCAACAATCATTCAAAGACCTTATCTAGTTGATGGCAAAAACTATTACGTAATCTATTTCCATCCCGCAAGTGACCCCACCATCAGAAACACAGTGGCAGTTGTAGATGCGGATAACGGAGTGCTAGTAGAAGATGAAACCACGCTTGTTAAAGTTTATTCTTTTGATTCCAAACTAACTTTTCTCAACGAATTTTTAAGTGAAAATAAGCTGTCATTCGCTGAATTGAAAAGGGCATTGGATTCTGGAGAAAGCAGTCGACAGCAAGCACAGACTAGCTTGGAACAAGTTGATTCAAACTTGGCAAAAATTGATGAAACAATTACAGCTATACAAGTCGCTCACTCACAATTTACAGTACAAATTGAAAAACTCAAAGAAGAAGTTGACTACGGGGTAGAAACGCAAGACTTGTTTGACCAAGAATATTCAAGCCAAACTCTAAATACAATAGTAACACGTTACAACACTACTTTCAAAACGCTATTTACTACAGTTAAAAACGGCGAAGATTATCAAAAAGCAATTATAAACAAGTCAAATGAATTAACCCAAAAAGGAATAGACCAAAACCAATTCAAACCCGGATTACAAACCGCTTTTCTCATTGGGTTAGATAAACTCCCAACAAGTTCAGCACTTCAAAATGCCTTAAACAATTTTGGAATAATTAATTCGCAACAAACTCAAAATAGAATAAATGACTCAATTCGCAGTTACTTATACCGTAAACAGAAAACAGACTCAGATGAAGCAGTTAATGGCATAAAAGCAACAACAGAAGAGATAATTAGAAGAAAAAGTGAGCTAGTAGAATGCATTGCGGTAACTCCTGAAGTCGGCAAGTTAGAAAAAAACTGGCAAGATGTATTATCTGCACAACAGGCAAATCAATTCAGTGCAGTAATTGCTAATGTTACACTTACGCAAACGCAATTGTCAAAAGTAAAACGAGAAATTGACAAGTGCAACACAACTGTAGCGCCAACACAGCCACAGAAGAGCGATAATACTAATCTTTACATTGGGCTCGTGTTGATTTTAATTGTAGGTTATTTTGCTTTGAAGATGCTTTCAAAGAAAAAGCCAGATGAACCAACGGCAATGCAAGAGCCAACAAAACAAAACTTATTCGGATAAATCATAATTGCGGCATTTTTCTGCTTTTACTTATTATGCTCTTCTGGCTACTAATACAAATATTTTTTCAAAAAAGAATGAGTCAGTTGAGTGGATTTCGGTTGTGAATCCCTGCTTTTTTAACTCAGTTATTGTTTGTTCTGGGTTGTTCAAACTGCTTTGCAATAAAAGTAGGGTTCCATTTGGTTGTAAGTAATTAGCAAAAGTTGAGAGAAACGGATCTAAAGTGGTTCTGCCTGTTGCTCCGCCGTGCCATGCCATTGATTCATCGTCTAGTTTTTCATCAGCTTCAACTGGGACATACGGCGGGTTAAAAACAATCACGTCAAATTTACCCGTTACGTTTTCAAATAAGTTTGAATGAACAAAAGCGATTTTTTTCTCAGCGTGATTTGCTTTTGCATTTTCTTGTGCAGTTGACAACGCAATTTTGTTCAAGTCAACTGCGGTTACGTGGTTGACTTCGTTTTTCTTTGCAGCAACTATAGCTTGAATGCCAGAACCAGTTCCTAAGTCAAGTACGCTACCAACTGCAAACCCTTGCACGGCTTTAGCTAGAAGAAAAGAATCTTCAGCTGGGCAGTAAACTGGAGAAGAAACAGACAAGTGTATATCTCTAAAAGTTAATTCAGTAAACGCATTTTGAAGTTGGCGCGCTTTGCCTAATGGATTAAACTTTTGAGTTGGTTTCATCGCTTCCAATGTGGCCTTGGCCCTTGCTTGGTTTTAAACGTATCGCGCGCAGTAACTGGATAGACAACTGTTTCTTCACCGAAAGTGTAAATTTCATATTCAAGTGCATTTGTTTCAAAATCACGCACTTCAATTACAGGTCGCGCTAAGTCGCGTTCAGTCATGCCGCTTGGTGTCTTCACTGCAAATTTAAGATTATAAACTTTGGAAATACTGCCCTTGCTAACGAACACAATTGTGTCAATTATTTGTGGAATCATCCCGAGTTCAACTTTGCCAATGAAACGTTGGACTGCATCAATTGCTTTAGAAGCGTGAACTACTCCAACCATTCCAATTCCAGCTAAACGCAAGTCAGTAAAAGTGATGAAGTCCACAGTTTTGCGTACTTCGTCGTAAACCGTATAATCAGGCCGAACTAGCAAGAGCACGTCGTTTATTATTGAAGGGTCTTCTCCAATTGCATATTGAGTAATGTCATCGCCAACTTGCAAGTCTCTTGGGCTTTCAACTGTTTTGACAATCTTGTCACAAGAAGCGTGATAATCAGCAAGTGCAGTTGCAAGCGTTGACTTGCCACTTCCAGGCGGGCCAGCTACTAGCACTCCCTCTGCACGGTTTGTAAGTGCTTCAAATAATTTCTTTGTCAACTTATAGTCATGTAAGCCCAATTTTACAATTGGTCGAACAGCAGTTAGTTCAAAAGTGTCTGAAAGCGGTGGACGCGTGTATGTAACCCGGTATTCAGCGGCTTGTATTACAGTTAAACCATTTTGGTCAATTTCAATAAACGAGTTGGGTGAACGTCGTGCAAATTCAACGCATTCTTGCGCGATTTTTTCTAATTCTTTTCGAGTAACTGGAGAGTCGCGAATTTCAACTAACTTGAATTCTCCTGGTTTACCTTGTTTTGCACGCGGGGTAATCCCTTCTTTTAAATGAAGTGACATCGTGTTTGGCGTAAAGTACTTAGTAAGAGAAAATTCAAGCTTGGTGATTACTGGCTGCAAGTAAAGTACATTAATCCCTTGCGCGCTTGCTACTTCAGATTGAACTTTGTCGGTTGTAATTAATTGCCCTTTGTGTTCAAAAGCCAATTGGCGTATTTTTGAGTCAATCTCTCCGAACTTCGCACCTTCAATTTCAGATGCAGTTGGCCTTTCGCCAATAAATTCAAGAGTAATTGTACCTTGCGCTGCAAGTGAAGTTAATTGACGTAATTCAGATAATCCTGAAAATCCAATTTCTTTACCACTATTAGCTTGATATTCTAATTCAGCAACTACGCTGTTGTGCACCAATACTCTCGGGTGCTTTGCTTCTAAGTTAACTAATTTTTGGGTTATTCGCCCATCGATCAAAGCACCAGTATCTGGCACTATGATTATACTATTTTCTATTGTAGACATAAATCTAATTCAATTCCTCTAATATTTTTTATTTTTAAATAAATTTACTTTTTTTCACTATAATTTTATTACTGAATTACTGCTTAAAATAAGAAGTCTTTGAGCCTTATAGTAAAAATATAAGTAAATTAATAGAAAAAAGCCAGCCTATAAATGTTTGCATATCAAAAAGAAGCCAGTTTTTAACAGTTCACGTAGTAAGGTTATTGATTCCCGAGTTTTAACAACAAAAGAAGAAAGTGAAAAAATAAAATGAAAATTTACTTTGCAGCTTCAATTCGGGGCGGACGGCAAGATGCTGAAACTTACGCTAAGCTAATTGAACATTTGAAAAACTACGGCGAAGTATTAACCGAACACGTGGGAGATAATACATTAACAAATTTAGGTCAAGATGCACCTGCAGAGGTTATTTTTCAACGAGACTACAAGTGGGTCAAAGAAGCGGATGCGATAGTTGCAGAGGTTTCAACTCCTTCGCTTGGCGTTGGCTACGAGTTAGGCAAAACAGAGGAGTGGAAAAAAGCAAATTTGTGTCTTTACAACGGCGAAATACGCAGGTTATCGCCAATGATAAGCGGAAATAAATTTTTCAAAACTAAGCGCTACGCTTCACTAGAAGAAGCAAATATACTAATTGACGAATTTTTCACGGAGTTGAATACTAAATAAAATGCCGGGCGGAAGAGGTAAAATATCAAAAAAACACGGGCTTGTTTTACGCGAGTTACTTAAAGGTAGAACTCAAGGCGAAATAGGAAAAGATGAAAAGATCAGCGAAAAAGGAATTGGAATGCGACTCGCTACGATGAAACCGTTCCTAGATCCAAGAACATTAAAGCGAATCGAAGACGCACGCAAAGCACGGCAAAATCAATTAACCGACCAAGATCACCGTATTTTAGCAAAAACACTTGCAGGAAAATCTGCCGCACAAATAGCCAGAGAAGAACCACTTATTTCAAGAGACAATGTGCGAAGTATACTTAGAAAAATTCGAAGAGTAGATCCGCAAGCAGCGAAGCGGCTTTACCCTAGACTAACACGAGCACACGGAGACATTATTCGACTTCGTTTACAAGGAAAAAACTATGCTGAAATTGCAAAAGAACTTGGTTACAAGAGCAATCAAAGTGTGCGAAGCAAATTTATGGGTTTATTGAAATACTTGCACCCAAAAACTATACAGCGATTACATGTTGGCGAAAGGTTTCCGGAAAATGCAATTCTAAGGCAGAGGATTGTTGAAGAGTTTCAAAAGCAACTTAAAAAGCATTTAACATACGGCGCAATAAATGCAACTGCCAGAGCGCTTGACAAAGACCGAAAATCAGTTAAGCACCATCTGAGAATGGCGGGAATAAACGCCACTGGCGAAATTCAACGCCAACGGTTTAACTTTTTGCTAAGAGTAGCAGAAACAATGCACTTGCCCAATAGAGTTGCGCTTCAACGACTTGGGATCACAAGTAGAACGCTATTAAATAAATATCGCAAACGGGTTCAAGCTGGAGAACATTTGCCTGGGCCACTTGAATTAGTTGAAAAACCCGAAGCTCAACAATGGTGGGATATGCAAATGCCAGAAGTACGTGAAGAAAACGCTGGCCGTGCAAGAATAAATTTGTCAGTTAGAAATGAAACGGTTCAAAAAGATTTGAAGTTGTTTGACGACGCCATAAAAGCAGCAGTTATACAAGCGACAAAAAATCATCAAGATAGGGTGGGAACTGGCGATGCAAAAAAGCGGGCAAAATTTGATGAAGCAATTAAAAAGAGGAATAGACTTAGAAAAGCAAAGGCGAGATATCTCGAATTGGAAAGAAAATTTCGTGCTAAATACAGATTACCTGTGCACGAAGTATTAAATAAAAATTGAAAGTAAAAGGGTTTTTATCTTATGCTTGGTTTACTTATCTTTGAGCAAACAATATGGAACAGTTAAAAGTTAAAATTGCAGGGGAAATTGCACTTTCGGATAATCCAGGCGCAGCGATGAAAAAGTGGCGCGAAGTGTTCGGCGTCTCGCAAACTGAATTAGCACAACATTTAGATATTACTCCTTCAACAGTAAGTGACTATGAAGGAAACCGACGCAAAAGTCCAGGAATACAGGTGGTTAAGCGGTTTATAGACGCGTTGTTCACAATTGACTCGTTAAATGGTGGCAAAATAGTTTCTCAGTTTAAAGAAGTCAATGAAGGCGCAGAATCATATTTTCAAGTGTTTAATTTTCCACGCGAAGTAAGCGGAAAAGAATTAGCTAAAGTGCTTGACGCAAAAATAGTTTCTGGCGAAACAAAATTACAGCAAAGCAAAGGGGTGTTCGGCTGCACAATGCTTGACAGCTTAAAAGTCATTTTGGAACTACCATACGAAAACTTTGTAAAAGTTTATAGTAACACTTCACAACGCGCGCTCTTGTTTACACGAGTAGAAACTGGGCGTAGTCCGATGGTCGCAGTGCGCGTAACGCCAATTAAACCCGCGCTTATAATTCTGCATGATGTTGATGAAGTTGACAAGCTGGCGGTTAAAATTGCAGAAGCAGAAAAAATACCACTTTTAACAACCAAAATGCCACTAGAAGAAGTAAAGAAGAAGCTAGGAGAGCTAAGCACTTAAAAAAACACGCGTACTTATTTTTACAGTTATGTTT
>JAHFHN010000017.1 GCA_023246885.1 Microcaldota archaeon | reverse complement strand
GCTATTGCAAGTAAGATAATTGAAATCGCGGTTAGCTTTATTGAATCATGTAACACGAGTATGAATGAGTTGCTTTTGTGCACTTCGCGTGTAATTGCACTGCTTAATATGCCGCCTGCAAGTGCAGCGGTTAGATACGCTAGTAATTCAAAAGAACCGTGTGGAAACAATCCAAGCGCGCTTGTGCCAATCCCGCCAAGAATCGCAAATATGTTACTGCCTTGGCTAACTGCTTTTGCATAATTGCCAATAAATGCGCCGATGATTGAAGAATTCCACACTAAAACAAATACAGCGCCTGAACTGTAAAGTATTGAAAACAATACGATAATTAATAATACGCCAAAATTATGAAAGAACAGCATTTCAAATGTGTCAAGGAATTTATCTTGAGCAATTGAAAAAATTGCTTTTCCGCTACTTACTCCTATGTTTGCTAGTTCAGTGTTTTGCACTTCAAAAATGGTTTTTGACGCTTCTGCAGGAAGAGCAAAATACCAAAATACAAAACCAGCAATTAAACCAATGAACAACATTGAAAGAACCATAATTACTGGCAAATGCCGCGCAATGGTTCTGCTTCCCATTACAACTCCTTTTTCAGTTTCTTCTTCTTCAAAGTCAAACAACCGCCAGACAAACGGAACAGCTGGCATTGAAACCAGCGTAATAGCAACTATGCTCTGGTGTATCCCTAAGTAATTTGCCGCAAATATCCCTATTGAAGTAAACATAAACGCCAAAATTGCAATCTGCCAACTATGCTTTCTGGCAGTTTTAGGGCTGATAATTGTCTCAAGTACCATTGAACGTGATTAGTCTGTCAAGGGTTAAAAACATGTTCCATCCTTATATCGACATATGGACAAAATTAAACTCGCTTTACCTGGCGAATTCGCCGCAATCGTCGAAGAAATTGCCCCTGGCGAAAATACTTTTGAAGAAAATGGCGAAATTTACTCTGCTACTATTGGGGTTCCAACTATTAACAAGGAAAAACGCACGCTTGGAATAAAATCAGTTAAGCCACTTGCTGCACTGCGCCGCGGCGACATCGTAATTGGCGAAATAGTTGAATTATTTGAATCAATTGCCCAAGTTGAAATCTCCAGCGTTGAAGGAAACAAACGAACAGCATTAGCTAACAAGCACGCTTTTCTACGCATTTCTGAACTCGAAAAAGGATTTGTTGAACAACTACGTGACCACATTAAAACCGGTGACGTATTACGCGCAAAAGTAATTGAAGTAAACGACTTAGGAACTTACTTAACAATCGCATTTCCAGAATACGGCGTAATCAAAGCATGTTGTTCACGCTGTAGAAACTACATGGAACTACAACGCGACGGATACACTTTCACATGCAAAGAATGCGGTTCAAAAGAACAAAGAAAAACGCCAACCGCAAACCCCGAATAAATTCAGAATTTCGCTCTTGTTTATTCCTGCTTGTTTCTAATTTTTCTTTTAAGAACATTATTGGATATGTTATTGCCGGTAATTCTGGCAATAGTTTTAAAGGCCATTGTTCCAATTAATTTTCGCGCCGCAGTAGCTCAGCCTGGGAGAGCGTTCGGCTGAAGTCGGCACTTCATATCCTTCAGATGTTTAGTGTCGTTCTCTCAAGCAACAGACACCGATGTGTCGCTGGTTCAAATCCGGCCTGCGGCACTCTCTTTTACTTTTCACTGGCAATGATGTGTTCCATAAAGTACTTAATTCTAAGTTATACTTGGTTAGTTTTCTAGTAGTTTTGTTATTTTTTTAAATTTAGTTATCCAGAAAGTTGCAAAAATTCCAGCAGCTATAGTACTTATGTAAGAAACATAATCCGGCAAGTTCGGAATTGTGGCTATGAAACTATTTATTATTAGAAATATTGTAAAAACTAGCAGTATTCCTATAGCTAAGTATTTAAAAAGTGCTATTAAGTTTTCTGTTTCTTCGCTCGCCATTTCATTTTTTGTTTGCTTAATTTTAGCCTTCATTGATATACTCCCCCCTCAAGCGCTGAACTAATTGGTGAAAAACAACCGTTTCTTCATTCCCATATACTTGCATGGAATTGTTACAATGGTGAAAAAGTCTATCTAACATAAATCCAAATGAATTTGGAAAATCAACGGCGTTTCTTATGACTGTCTCTTCAAATTTCTTGCAAAATGATTCAACCTCAGCTAACTCCGAGCTCAACTGCAGATTATATATCCCAAAATATTTTGCTATCTCTGTTTTACAATCTTCAAATTTTGAACAAATCCAAGAAGCTATCTTATAGAATATCTCTGATATTCTTTCAACTTTTCTATCATTAATGATTGTTGATAGTTCCAATGAAAAACAAGCAATAAGGCCTGTTAGTTTGTCTGCTGTAAGCGGTAGGTAAAGTGTTTCTGGTCTAGTCTCGCTCTGAAGTAGGAGTTTATCACTCATGAGTGTTTTGATTTTAAGTTTAATTTCTTCTGATTTACTGGGGGTTTTCACTTCCCATAAACCTATTTTTACATGATCTTTGTAGTCCTTTGTTAGAGAATAATGAGTAAAGAAACAGCCCTTTATGTCTTTGCTCTGAATATGGTTCTCTAAGAGAGAGACTAATTTTTTATTGAACGACTTATCAACAAAAAGCTGCCCATCGGTCAAATAATTATCAAATGCGTCCATTTGTTCCATTTTATAGTTGCCCTTTTTTTTCTTCCTTCTTTTTTTTGTTTCTTCTGAATGTGATGTTCCAAACTCATTGGAGGAACTCATTTTTGATGAATGCAAAGTTTAACACTTCAATAGCTAAGATTATATTAAGTGCAAAGGTGATTTTCACCATTCATTTCGGCTATCTCTTGTGTTTATGTTGAGCTTCTACAATTTTTTTAACTGAAGTGTCTAAACCTTTTTCTGCTGCGTGTTGTCGACTCCATTTTACCATTTCCTCAAAAGCCTTTACCGGTTCTCGAAATTCTAATTTTTTTAGAAGGATTGAATCTGCATCTTTGCGGGCAAAAACTACGAAGGTAGATCCTGCTTCGAGCCCCATCTCTTCTCTAACTCCCTCTGGAATAACTACTTGTCCTCTCGAAGACATCTTCGTTATCTGTGCTTGGCTCTCCATAGCAAATCCACCTCTATTCTTATTGATAAGATCATCTTATTAAACGTTGCGGTCTGGAGCGGCGATTACGGTTCAATTTGGCAAAGATTTTAAAGACGGCGGCTTGGCCGTTGTAGGTGTAATGCATCGCTTAGTAAAGACGCTTTGACGTGACGGCTGTACCTTTTTTATTTGCTTTTACGCTACTATTTTGGATAATAAAATGTCAAAAATTGAAAGCCAAAATTTGTTGAATTACTTCTTTGAAGTTGGTGTCCTCAAGAACCAGAAGCATGTTGGCTGGTGGGTGGCGGGAGTAAAAGATCCCGAAAGCGTTGCAGAGCATTCCTGGCGAGCGGCAATAATTGCATACGTATTGGCGTGCAAGGAAAAACACTCAAATCCAGAAAAAGTAGCTTGTGCTGTGCTCTTTCACGACGTGCACGAAGCGCGGCTAGGCGATATGCATAAAATAACGACTAACTATTTGAAAAAAACAAAAGAAGTTGAGAACAAAGTGGAAAAAGAGCAGTGCGCGTTGCTCGGCGAATGTGGTGAAAACGTTTATTCCCTCCTTGAAAACGGCGGAGATATCTGCAAAGACGCGGATTACTTGGAACAAGCCATAACTGCAAAAGAATACTATGACATTGGCTACAAGGCAACTTGGGAGTGGATCGAACGCGTTTCGCAAGTGTTGAAAACCACAACTGCTAAGGAACTATGTGAATCCTTGAAAAAATCAGATTCCAAAACTTGGTGGAATGGTTTGAAACAAGATGTTGAAAAGTTGAGATACTGAAAACGCTTTTAAAGAACCATGAGCACAATGAGTTTCACTAACGTAGAATGCGCGCGCTTTTGGTTGATTAAATGGTTGAACTCAAATATGTAGCAGTCCTTATTTTAGGTGCATTGCTTTTTGGCTGTATACATAATCAAACTGCACCATCTGTTATTGCGAATAACTCTGGCGAAAATTTAACCACTGTAAACAGCGCGCCTGTTATTCAACAAGGAACTTTTACGCTTTCTGATTTAGAGGGGTTATTGCTTAGTGAACAAGACGTGCCCCGTGGTTCTGAAGTTAATGTGCTTCAAACTGGAGTAACTGAAAATGCGCTACAGTACGCCGAGGGTAATGCTGAACGCGCAAACGAATTAACCTCATACGGCTGGAAGGGCAATAATGCCGTTGAATACGAATATAAAGCAAACAATTTGACTTCCAAGACGATTTCAGTTCATGCCTCGGTTTACGAACGACCCATTCAATATTTTTCTTGTAATGTTAAATGGGATAAAGATTCGGGGGCTACTTCAATTGAAGA
Organism: Microcaldota archaeon; assembly: GCA_023246885.1. Taxonomy (GTDB): domain Archaea; phylum Micrarchaeota; class Micrarchaeia; order Norongarragalinales; family UBA8480; genus JAHFHC01. The sequence goes on along the minus strand of JAHFHN010000017.1, from coordinate 5,281 downwards.
TGTCGGGCAACAGGCGGTATACTTGGGTGGCTTTAACCAAACCACACAAGGCATGGAATCTAGAAATGAAATTCGAAGCTTCTTTTCAAATGTAGTTTTTACAGTTAAAGTAAATGGATTGGGCAGGTCAGCGTCTAAACAAGAGGCAATTCAATATGCCAAATTGATTTCTGATCGTTTAAAAGGAAAATGCCCAACTTGCATTTTGGCTCCAACTCAATGCAGTTTGACAAAAACATCTTTGATAACTAAGGCTCAAAATCTAGTTGTTGTTCAGCAAAATTCTGTTTCCACTAGTTATGGTGGTCTAAGTGTGATTGGCATTGTTAAAAACAATGGAACAACTTCAGTTAGCTTTGTGCAAGTAACTGTAAACTTTTTTGATTCGCAAAACCAAATGGTAACTACGCAAAATATGTTCTTGACTCCATCGTCCCTACGACCAGACGAAGCTGGTTCGTTTAGCATCGCTATTCCAGATAAAAGCGTTGCTTCTAGAATAGCTAGGTACGAAATTAAAGTTAACAGTCAATAACGCATTAAAAAAGAATTGCGCTCTATTTTCTTATATGCCTTCTAAAGTTTTGCCTAGACTTGTTGCGCTTAAGCACGCGGACAGTATTTTGCCTAGGGTTAAAAAATTAATAGATAGTTTACCAAAGAAGTCTAAAGTTGGAATAGAAGGAGGTAACCCGCAAGATTATGCTAATTTGCCTTTAACCGTCAAGCATTTTCTCGCGCCTAATATTTTTAATCAAATTTCTAATTACGCTAAACAAAGGGGGCACACAGTAGTTTGGCTTGAAAGACGTAATTCCGCGGCAACTTCCCGTGAACGCAGAGATATTGCGCGCCTTGAACCACTTCTTCAAATTATGGAATCAACTCCCGAAGATTCTCCTGAAAGACTTCGAGCAGCATTAAAAAGACTTGAAATTTACGACCGATTAAACGCGCATCCATTAACTTCTTATTGGCGTTCGACAATAATGGGAAAACGAATAAGGCGAGAAACATGGAAACCAACTGATTTAGTGTTAACTGGTTCGGCTCATGCTGTAAATTTATCTCAAATCTTCGATCATCCCGTTCACGCATGGATTGGAGATTATGCGAGTGAAGAAGCACGCAAAAGAGAAATAGCTGAAGTGACGCGTGGACAAGAGCATTTAACGCGGCAGTTAGAGGTAGCTAGGCGATTAAATAAACGGATTAACCGCTTCACAAAACCATTCAAAAAACTTGCCAGACGGCTCCGCGGTTTTGTTTCTGTTTAGGCCCGTAGTTTTTCTCCTTTTTTCTAGTGTCATATTGTTTTTAATCTTGTTTTGTCTTTTACTTGCTATATGCGTTTTCCTTTCTTTGCTTTGTTAGCATTGTTATTATTTTCTGTGTTTGCTTCTGCTGCTGTTGATTTGGAGCCGAAGTTAATTGGTTCATCTAAAGCTGTAATTGAGATTACGTGGGATATTGATTTTAATGGCCAGAGGCCGGTTAGTTCATCGTTTACTTCGTTTAATTTTCTCAACACTTCCTATCAGTCGGCTTCGTTTACTTCTTCCCATCCGTTTTCCACCAAAATAGACGAATTTGAAAATAATTTGATTACTTTTCAGTTGAATCCAGCTTTGAATCGCCAGAATGTCACTTTGACGAGCGTTGTTGATATAGCAGATTCTCGTGCTTTTGAAGATGTTTTTGGGTCTGTAGATCGATATATGGACAATAGTCGATACGGTGTGATTACGCCGGAGATAAGCGCAAAGGCTAGGGAACTAATTGGTTCTGAACAAAATAAGTTCAAACAAATGGCGATTTTGTCAGCATGGGTGTATAACAACGTCCAGTATGATTTAGCATATAAAGATCGTTTGCTTCCAGCAAACGAAGTTTTTCAAGTTCGAAAAGGAGTTTGTAATGAATTTAGCCACTTGTTAATTGCAATGGCGCGCAGCGTTGGAATCCCAGCGCGTTTTACTGCGGGTTATGTTTACAGTGGAGAGATATGGGCTGCACACGCTTGGACTGAAGTTGCAATTGACGGCAAGTGGTACCCATTTGACCCAACTTATAATGAAGGAATTGTACTTGATGCTACTCATTTTAAATTCGCTAATGGGGTTGACCAAGGTGATGTAGTTGAACAATTAGCTGCAACTGGAGATGTGGATGTCAGCAAAGCGGTACTTATGCGGTTACATCGCGTATCTTTTTTAGAACGAAATAATTTTGCCTCCCCCCCAATTTTACAAGTTCGGGTTTCAAATGTAACTGCGGCTTCTAATTCAGTTCAACAAGTTTCTGCTGTGCTAAAGTCAACTTCAAATATTCCTGTGGCATATCCGCTTGACTTGGATGTGCCGGATGAGGTGAAAACTTTGACTGACCGGGCTACTTTGATTTACGTGTTACCTGGTCAAGAAGTGTACGCTAATTGGAGTGTGCTAATGCCGCCAAATTTAAACAAGAGTTTTGTTTACACTTTTCCAGTCGTAGTGCGTTCTCTAGGTGTATCTGCCACTAGTTCATTTCAAGCTCGTGAAGGCGCACCGGTTTCGGTTTCTGCATTGCAAGTAAAAGAAGTTCGTTTCAAACAACCTGATTCCTTATCACTTTTAATTAAAAACTCAGGCAACACTGGTTTTACAAACGTATCCGCGCAAGTCACTTTGTTTAACCAATCATATGTTAGGGTTTTTTCGCTTGCGGCTGGAAGGGAATCAGAAGTTTTATTTCCATTAGTCGATGCGAACTTTTCACAACAAAATCAAGTAATGGTGCGGTTAATTGCAGAGGGGTATTCGTTTACACAGTCTTATTTATTGAGTCCAGTTTCCGCCCAAGTGCCGTTACTTCCTCAGTTTAATTTACAAACTAAGCGCAGTATTGGCGCAAATGGCCTTTTTGACCTCTTTTATTCAAAATGGCAGTTCATAGCAATAATTTTAATATTGCTAGTAGCGATTATACTTGTAAAAATGCGATCGTAGTCTAGCCTGGTAGGACACTGCCTTGCCAAGGCAGAGGCTCGGGAAAGCCTTTTTTAATTCTTTTAAAAAAAATTAAAAGGGTTTTCGAGAATTCAAAAACTATTTCCCTATAACTAGGGGAGTGGCTGGTCCTCCCGACGGTCGCATTTTTTTCTTTTATCTTATTCAAAAAAGAAAAACAAACAGCATAATGCAACGGCATGTAGATAGTGAGGAGATGCAAAGTATGAAAATTGAAAGTGATGCGATTTATTACGCGTTGATAATTGTATTTGTAGGTGCGACACTTTTCTTAGTTTCACCATATTTATTCAAGGCTCCAAATCCAACTAACGTAATTACTACTCCGGATCAGCTAGTGCCAGTTCACTTAGTTGTACTTAGTTCTTCAAAGTGTAAAGTGCTTTGCGAAACTAGCACTGTTGAATCTAATATTGCTAATAATGTTGCATACTTGAATGTAACGCGACTAGATGTGGAAACTCCACAAGGCAGGCGGTTTGCAATAAATCATAATCTAACGCTTGTTCCAGCGTATGTGTTTAGTTCAACTCTATCGCAACGCCCGGAGTTCAGTAATTCAATTATAAATTTCTCGCAATACGTGCGTAAAGTAAACGATAGTTATGTTTTGGGTACGCTTGAAACACAATCGGGCTATATGTTCAATAATGTACCATCTCTTTCTAGTGACTGGAAACTATTCGTAACTAGTTATAACCCAGCTTCACTGCGTTTTCAAAATGCGTCTCTAAATGTGTTGCGTAAGTTTAATGAATCTATAAACTTTTCTCTTCATTTTGTGGTAAGTAATGTTAATGGTTCATTGTCTTCAATAGTCGGTCCAGTTGAATTAATTGAAGATTCTATTCAATTATGTGCTTTGCAAAGCGGGAGCAAAAATGCGTTAAATGCTATTAATTGTAGATCAGAAGCGATACTTGGATGTTACAATTCTTCGCAAGAAGTAAGTTTCTGTGCACAGTTTTGGAAGCCTTGCATGCAAGGCTGGGGGCTTAATGACTCAACTATAACGAGTTGTGTACAAAGTCAAAACCAAACTTTGTTAGCTAATGAGGCGCAAGTTGCAATTGACAACCGCATTATTGGGGTTCCAACTACAATTATTGGTAACCAGTATAAGTTGTTTGGCGGACGTTCTGAAAGTGACTTATTGTCTGCAATCTGTGGCGTTTACCCCTCTTTAGCTGGTTGTACTATAAGTGTACGCCAGTAATAAGGAATTAAAACTCAGCGAGCCTAATAGGCTTTACAAGAAATTACAGGAAATAATTATGATAGTTCGACCAGATACTTTGACCGGCGTTTTTTGGCATGCGCTCGATAGTTATTTTCGTAACTTTAAGTTCCTATTGCTTTTCAGTATACCGTTTGTAATAGTTTTTCCACTTGCATTGATGTTGCCGAATTTCACTAGTCTTGGCGGTATATTTCTACGTTTTGGCAGCATAAGTAGAGATATTGGTTTTCCTGAACTAGCGCTAATTTCACTTGCTTTTTGTATTTCACTTCTATTGTTTTCTTTTGGATTAGTTGCGATTAATATGGTTGTGAAAACAGAACGCACTTTGAAAACAATTAGTTTTTACGAGTTTGAAAAAATCGAAATGTACACCCTTAAACTCTTTGCTGTTTTCTTCACTGCATTCATAATTTCACTTGCAGCTAATATATTCCTGTACGAAAAAGGATTACATTCTACCCTCGGTGCGTTAATATCTTTTATTGCCGCCCTACTTGTCATCTTTGCTCCACAAGCTATTGTTATGGATAACCAACAAGCAAAATACGTTCCAAAAAACACGCTGTCAGTTATCTTGCACAAGTTTCCACTTTTCTTAAGCTATCTAGTTACATCAGTAATTTTAATTTTAGTTCTCGGCCAATTAATGTTGTCTGCTGCACCTTTCCTCGGCGGCACAGTTAATGCACAGCTCCTCACAGTCCTTGTAAACGCAGTGATAATAGTCCCTTTTCTAGAAGTGTTGAAATCACAAGTTTACTTATCTAAATACTCACTGCTCTAACCGAATACCAGTTTCAATTTTCTAACTACGGCCGTATGAGCGCAAATCGTTTTAAACTTGGTCTGTGCAATCGTCTTCTTGCATTACAATGTCAAATATTTTAATCATTTCAGAAAAACCTAGTTCAGCCGCTAAAATAGCTGAAGCATTGGGCAAAAGCGTAAAAAAGCAAGGTTATTTTGAAGTAGCACGCGGCAAAGACTTGATTTACGTTGCCCCGGCGGTTGGCCACTTGTACACGCT
>JAHFHN010000121.1 GCA_023246885.1 Microcaldota archaeon | reverse complement strand
ATTTTATCCTTATTGAGAAAAACAGCGTCAAAAGGGGGACAAAAATAAGAATGAATTGCTATTCTGCCGTTTCCAGTGAATAACAGAGGAATAGCAACTTTGGATTGAAACATTAGCCCAAGGAAGCGAGATATTGGCCCCATTGTTTTGAATTCGCTAAATAGGCGTTGTTTTTTTCCGTTTTTTTCTCGGTAGATAAAATTCATAGTTGGTGCACATTTAAAAAAGACGAGAGTTTATAATAACATCCACGATCAAAGATCGTAAAATAGAAAAAACGGTTATTTCAAATGTCTGAACAATTACTTGAAAGTGTCGCAGTTATCCCTGATGGAAACCGCCGGTTTGCAAAGAAAAAAGGGTTGCCAATTGAATCAGCTTACTTGGAAGGTTTTAAGAAAGTAGGCGAATTTGCCAAATGGGCATTTGAAAGCGAAGTAAAAACGGTTTCCCTATGGGCACTTTCCTTAGACAATTTTTCCAAGCGTTCAAGTAACGAACTAAACGTTTTGTTCAAACTAATGGATAAAAACTTAAATGACATGCTAAAACACCCGAAGTTCGGCGACCACGACTGCCGCATTAAATTCTTTGGAAAACGCGAGTTGCTCCCAGAAACAATAAAAAACGGGATGCAGCGAGTTGAAGAGAAAACAATTGATAGAAAAGGAAAGAATCTCAACATCGCAATTGCTTACAGTGGCAGAGAAGAACTCCTAAATGCTAGTAAGAACTTGGCAGCAGACATAACAAGTGGCAAAGTCGACGCAAGCACAGTTGATGAATCCTCTTTTGCAAATTACTTATACTCGCCCGAATCACCGCAATTGATTATTCGAACTGGAAACGTACAGCGATTATCTGGCTTCTTGCCGTGGCAAAACTCTTTTTCAGAACTTTACTTTTCGCCAAAGTTATGGCCAGAGTTTGAACAAAAAGTTTGGAAAGTAAATAGACAATTAAGCAGTAGGCAATCGAACTTATTTTACGCTGGCAACATAATCCATGTCGCCAAATTTTTCAACGAGTTTTGAAACAAATAGTTTATCGAAGCCGAAGACCGTTAATTTATGTAAGGGAGTTGGGGCAGCGTCGAATATTTTGCGTATTGCGCGGTGTGTTTTCAATACTTTACCGAATTTCTTTCGCCATGCTAATTCGTAATTCAAATTTTCTCCATTGCAATTACGTGCAGCGATTTCTCCAGCTAACATGGCACATTGACCACCAAATACCACTCCGCCACCACTTGTCGATTTGACTTGCCCAGCTGCATCGCCCACAAGTAGAACGTTTTGTTTTTGAGTAACTTTTCGCGTACGCAACGGAATAGCGTGCCAAAAATCACGCATCATTTTATCGCCACGAACTTGCTTAACTTGCGGTAAAGCAAAAAATCTTTCAAATGCTATTTTCAATGCCGCGTGTTTTGTTGTACCAAAGCCAATGCGCGCTTTTTTTCCACCTGACGGAATTATCCAACCAAAAAAACCCGGAAAAATCTTGCGGTCAAGAAATACATCAACAAGCGCTGGGTTTTCAATGTTGCAATTATCAAATTCAGCTTCATAGCACATTGCGATGTTACCATTGCCAATTGAAGGAAAATTATAAAGATGGGCAATAGTTGACGAAACCCCATCTGCGCCGATTAAATAACGATAACCAAACGTTGAATTTTGCGATGCAATTCCGTTTTCAGTTTTGCGCGTTATTCTTTGGCTGGTTTGTAATTTTGCCCCGGCATCAATAGCTTGTTGGCATAGTCCTTCGTCTAATTTCTGTCGGTCTAATACAAGTGCTATTGTTTCTTTTTTTTGAACAGTGAATGAATGTTTTCCAGCGTGGACATTTGCACCTTTGATTTCATTACAAAAAAAATTGGAATAGTCTACGTTTAGTTTTTCAATCCCGCGCTTTGAATATAATCCACTGCATTTGTGAAACTTTCCTGGAAGTGAATCTTCTTCTAATAGTAAAACACTTGCACCGCGTTTGGCGGCTTCTCGCGCTGCTAGTGAACCAGTTGCACTTGCACCTACAATTAGCACATCCGGATTTGTTTCGTTCATTTTGTTAGCTCTATCCCGTATTTTGTAAGCTTATCAGCGAATAGTTTCTGTATGCGTTGCATTGCGGAAAGCGTTGTTCCTTCAAAACGTAGTGAAAGCGCAGGCTGGGTGTTTGAAACACGTATTAGCCCCCATCCATCTGGAAAAATCACTTTTGCACCATCAATTTTTGACACAGTCAAACCTTCTGCTTCAAATTCTTTTGCAATTGCAGCAAACGTATCTCGCTTCTTGTCATCTGGACAAAATGGCCGGAATTCTTTAGAGGCAAAATAGCGCGGGTAATCTGCTAGGAGTGAAGACACCGGATTATCCGCTTGTAAGTTACTTATGATTTCTATTAAGCGTAATGCAACGTAAACTGCGTCATCTATCCCGTAAAAGTCGTCTGCGAAGAACACGTGGCCGCTCATCTCTCCAGCAAGTAACGCTTTTTCACGCCTGAGAGT
>JAHFHN010000120.1 GCA_023246885.1 Microcaldota archaeon | reverse complement strand
TTTTTCAATTACTTTTTTTAGCATGAACTTAAGCACTTTTTCGGATTGCTTTATAACTTGTAGTTCATCTCGTATGAAACTCATTTCAAAATCTAGTGAGACATATTCATTCAAGTGCCATGGCGTATTGTGTTCTTCAGCGCGGAATACTGGCGCGATTTCAAAAACCCTTTCAAACCCGCTTCCAACAAGCATTTGCTTGTAAAACTGTGGGCTTTGGGCAAGATACGCTTGTTTTTCAAAATATTTAACTGGAAATAGCGAAGTGCCGCCTTCTGTCCCAGTTGCAATTATTTTTGGCGTGTGAATTTCAGTGAATCCATCTTTGTTTAAAATTTCGCGAAACGCATTGCACAAGGTAGATTGTACAGCGAATATTGCTTGTGGCTCTTCTCTACGCAAGTCAATAACTCGGTGGTCAAAACGGTGTTCAAAATTAGTTTCTGTTTTTCCAGCAATGTCAACTGGAAGTTTTGGAAGCGAACCAGCAACAAGTGTTAATGTTTCAACTTGTATTTCTACTCCGCCTAGTTTTATTTTTTCATCCACTTTTGCGGTTCCAGTGACTTCGATTGAACTCTCTAGGCTTAACTTGCGCGCGGTTTCAGCAACTTCGCCTTTGCAAATCAATTGAATTAAACCTGTGCGGTCGCGTAGAATTATGAAAACAAGTGAACCAACGTCACGAACCGTTTGTACCCAGCCAGCTAAAGCTACTTTTTTGCCGTTGTATTTTTTAACTTGATTGGATAGTATTCGCATTTGAAATAATTCACAACGTAGAAATCGTTAAGAGTTTAAGGAAACGCGGGATTTTAACGCTTTGTTCCCGATGTCATAATGTTAACTAAAAAAAGGAATAAAAACATCCCGGCGTGGCTCAATCAGTTGTTACGAAGTTAAACTTTTAGGCGGAATTCGCATTTCTGCAAAGCCACGGATAAGAGTTACTCCTAGTGCCTCGCATGCCCTTTCCAAATCAGTTATTAATTTCGGCGTTAACCTGACTTTTCTCCCCTCTCGAATTATCAAAGTGCGATTCTCGCGGTGGGCCATTTCAATGGCGAGTTTTAAAGCACGCGTACGCCACCCACCATAGCGACTAATCCACTTACGACTCATCACTTTGCTTGAATAATGAGATTGCGCAAAACTAAGCAGTGCAATTTTTCTCTCAATTGGGCAGTGTAACTCCACTGTGCCTAATGCCCCGGGATTAAGCTCAGCTGGCCCGCCTTCTCTTAGTAATTTTGCTGCATCTTTTAACACTTCAAAATGCTCTGGAGCAGGAAAAGCCACTAAACGCGTTGCACGCTTGAGCGCCGTAGGTGCGAAAATAACCATTTTTTTATCTTTTACCACAGTATGGCCTGCGAAGTTATGCTTTCCATCTGGGAGGCTCCAGGCACCTGACGCTACCTTATAATAGGCACCAAAGAAATTTCTAACTGGAGAAAAAGTAAACGACCGATCAAGCCACTTAGGGACCCTTGGTTCCATATAACCATAAATAGCACACCAAGTTTAACAAAGGTTACTTTCAATTAGAAAAAAAGTGCAGGGAGCCGGATTTTCAAAAAGGAAGAAGTTTTTCTTTTTCCACGGACTTTTCTTTTTACAAAAAGAAAAGCCGATTTGAACCGGCGAACCCATACGGGACAGGATTTCAGAGAACCAATTTTTTAGGCTCGAAGACTTTTCTTTTTTCAAAAAAAAGAAAAGGGTTCGCTTAAGTCCTGCGCATTTGACCAAACTTTGCTATCCCTGCAGTGCTATGGTTTTTGGAACAGTTCGAGTTTTATACTTTCTGTCCAGATAAGTCAAAAAGGTTAAAATACATAGCGTGCTCAATTTTTAGTGGACAAGCATTATAGCGCTTTTTCTAAAGTTTTTAGCGGTTAAAGATTTATGAATTTACCAAACCCATATGAGTCGAAGAACTACAAGCGACTTGTGATTATACCCATTGTACTGTTCATAGCCGCACTTGCAATTATTTTTGTAAGGGGAATTCCGCAAGGAGTTGACCTACGCGGGGGAGTGTTGCTCAGCGTACAAACAAACGACCAAGTTGATATCGCTGAACTGAAGTCGGCGGTTGAGAAAGTTGCAAAAATATCCAGTATTCGCACTTTTGCCAGTCCAGGTGGAACTGGAGTTGAGATTGAAGTTGAGTCAAATGAAGAGCTTGTTGCTTTGGAAGAAAAAATAAAGGCATTGCAAATTAAAGACACGCAATTGCGAGAATTAGAAGTTAATGCAACTGCAGCTGCAAATACTGATGAAGTAAGAGTATATTTACAGAAGCAGGCGGAATTGAATGCAGAAGTAGTTTCAAGTAGCCGGGAGATACTAAGTGCACTTGGAGGCCAATATGCTGGAAACGAAGGCCACGTTGCAGTTAAGCTAGCAGTTGAAAAATTTGGAGCTCGTCAAGACGAGTACAGGAAAGAGATAGTTTCTGCGATTTCAAGTAAAATATCAATTAAGAGCTATTCGTTTAGAGAAGTTGGGCCTGCATTAA
>JAHFHN010000016.1:6285-10130 GCA_023246885.1 Microcaldota archaeon | reverse complement strand
ACAATTGCTATTATTTCACCAGCTTTGTTATTTTCCGATTGCTCGGAATGAGACGAGCGCACTTTAACTAACTGACCAATCGATACAACTCGCTCTGGCCCAAGTACAAAGCAAAACTCTTTTGTGGAGGGCGTTTCTTCATTTGAAATTATTGTTCCTAGCATAATTTTTAACAACTCATCTGAATGGTCTTGAGTTTGAACGTAATATTAATGCATTTGCTTGGTGTTCAAGCGAAGCAAATAAAGTGGAAATTTCTCCTGGCTTAAGCGAGGCACGCATGTCAACTTCTATGAGTATAGACGGGTAGCCGAATTGTGGAGAGCAAAATGATGCAAGCGAAGAAGCAATAAGCGAAGCAGCTTTTTCTAAATTTTCTTTTCCATTATTTTCTTTTTCGTTATTAGCATTTGGTAAAATGAACTCTACTCTGAATGGCAGTGAATCGCCGGCTTTCATGTAAAAACAATTCACCAATTCGCTCCAAGGCACATCTGACACTGCGCCGGCATTATTGGGTGCATTTGAGTGGGAAAAACACAATGTGCGTTGAAATGGATCTAGAAGTAAATCAGTTACAAATTCATCATTTGGAATTGGAAAATCTACTTTGTTGTTTTCTGAAAGCAAATTGCATAGTCGTTGGCTGCGCGAATCTTTACAAACACCAACTAATTCACAGTTATTTTCCGCGCATGCTTTAAACAAATCCGAATAAAGCGCAATTGTCTCACTATAAAGTAAAGATAGTGAACTATTTTCTGGCGGCTTATCGCTTGGCAACGGAAGCAAGCTACCATCTATTAATAGCATTGATGGTTTGAAAACATTCACAGTTTGCACAGCACAGGATATCTCGGCATTTAGTCTGGTGAGGGATTTAAAGCAGGTTGATTCGCTTTGGTCGGAAAAAACTCCATAGTGAATTGAGATGCCTGGCACTCGGTTTGGAAAGTAGTCAGTTGAAGCCAATTTACAATTTTCATAAGTGAATATGGTTGACACGCTACGGAGAAGCATCACGTCCATTGACAAAAATTGTTTGGTTGAAAAACCAGAATCCACAGCAGCCAAAGTGCCATTTGCCTGTGTTTTTTCTACATTAGCAACTATCGGTACGCCGTTTAGCGAATCTTTTTTCAGGTTATCGCATTGTACTGAACAGCGTTTTTTTAACTCACTTATGCTGGTTAAAATACGCGCAATTGAATTAGACGACCAGTGCATTAACATATTACGGCTAGTAGTTTTTTATAACCAAACAGGACGATACTGCTCCACCCCCAACTAATGACAAAAATGCACCGTTTTCTATTTGTTCCTTTTTTTAGCCCTATCGTTTTTAGACCATACCTTCACTAGAGTGAGTTTTCGGTAAACTACATATGCGCCTTGTTTTGCTCCTAATTGTAATTAGCATGCTAACAGTCACCTACTTTTTGCCAGCAAGAGAGACTTTTGTTTCGCTAAAAGATATAAACGGCCAAACTGGTTTAGTGACAACAAGAGGAAGAATCGTTAATGGCACACTATGTGATAAAACCAGTGACACGTGCATCAGTGTAATCGGTGGAAAAAAACACAGTGGACAAGTTGTTGTAACAGGCTACCTTGAAAGAAAAGGGGGACGAAATACGTTATTTGTTAAACGAATTGAGTGACATATTAATTGGAAGCATACTTGGCTTAAGTGGATTAATTCCGTTTGTGCATGTAAATACAATTATTGAAATCCTGATCGAATTTGATTATACAAACAGTTCATTTTTCATTGCTTCTCTTGTATTTGCAAGGCTTCCTTTAGAGCTACTAGCTGCTACGCGCGGTTTAACCGGTGCGGATGTTGCAATTGCCATCAATAGCTTCAAGCGCGTCACAAACCTAGAATTGGTTTTATTCAACTGCATTGCGGGAATGTTAGTTGCACTGGCGTTATTTCCTGTTTTTTCAATCATCGCTCCACCAATTTACCCTTTTGTTAAAGATGCAGTGCCAGTTGCGGTTGCTGGCGTATTGTTGTGGTTCCTAGCAACTGAAAAAAACAAATACGCATTTCTAATTGTCATACTTGCAGGCGCAGCGGGAATAATCATACTTAGTAAAAACTTGAATAATGGATTGCTAATTTTATTAACCGGATTATACGGCGCGCCATCACTTTTGTTTGAAGAAAAAGAAGAAAAACAAATTATAGAAGATCAACAAACGCCAAGTCCGACCAGCACAGTACAAAAAACAAAAACGGATTCGCTGCTTTTAATTTCGATCGGAAGTATAACGGGCATGGCGTCTTCGTTTCTTCCCGCAATGACTCCAGCCATGCTTGCAATTGTACTGTTGGCGTTTTTTAACCAATGGAACCGGTTTGTTTTGCTTTACTCCAGTTTAATTGGAAGCAGGGCAGTATCTGATTTCGCGGCAATGGAATTCTTGCAAAAAGGACGGTCTGGTGCAACTGCCACGTTACTTGGAGAAAAGTTTTTTTCATTCACTGAAACATATTTGTTGATATTAGTGGGAATCGCCGTTGCAATTGCGTTTTGTTTCATTGCAATTAAATTGAACAACGTAATGCCACAGTTTTCAAAAACAGTTAAACTTTGTTTTGTATTGCTTATGTTCATTTACGTGTTTTACTCAGATGGTTTTATTGGAATAGCTGCATTTGCAACTTGTATTTCAATTGGCTTAACTGCAACTGTTTTCAAAGTTGGAAAGCCAGCATTAGGGGGTTCAATTGCTTTTGCCGCGATTCGGAATTATTTTCCTTAAAACCACAAAGTTAAAGAAAACGCCTCTTTCTTAACTTTAACATGAAGTATTCGATTATCATAATTGCTGCAATTTTACTACTTTTAGTTGTATTTGCACCGCAGTTAATTCCAAAAAAAGCCGAGTTGCCAGTGCTAAGCGATGCTGATGTTTTGAAAATAGCTGAAAACTATGTTACTACAAGCATTCAAAGCAGCAGGGTCACTAGTTCAACTATAACCAGTAAAGCTGACGGCAATTGGAAAATAACAGTTGACTACCAACAGGGGACTGGAGCAAATTGTAAAGTAGGCAAATGCTATTGGGAAGGCCCAGCGGCTATGTTCTGCAGGCAAGAATCAAACACAACGCTAGGTACGTGCCAGTAACTTTAAAACTAACTAATTCTAATCTAGTCGATACATACAATGCAAAAGTTCAACGAGCTAGTGCGAATCATAGGAACGCTTCGCAAAAAGTGCAATTGGAAAAAGGCGCTTACTCTGCATGACATTCCAAAGTACAGCAGATCTGAATTTGAAGAATTAATGCAGGCAGTTGAAAAAGAAGACTGGGAAAACTTGCGCGAAGAACTCGGCGACGTGCTATTCCACGTGCTTCTCTATGCACAGATTGCTAAAGAGCAAGGTAAGTTTGACATTGGCGACGTGATTCAAGAAAGCATCGAGAAAATGAAGCGGCGTAATCCACACGTTTACGGCAACGTCAAGGCAACTACGCTTGAAGAAATTGAAAAAATGTGGCAAGAGGTAAAAAAGAAGGAGAAAGAAGAAAAAGCAAAGAATTTACAAAAAAGCAAAGAGAAAAAATAAAGTGAAGGGAACATGAGAGTTATTCGTTTTGACAAAACTGAAGGGGAGCTTAAAGTTGAGCCGCAGACTTTGGAAGACTTGTGGTACTTAAAAAAAATCGTTGAAGAAAAAGACGTTGTAAGTGGCCGGAGTTTGAGGTTATGGAAACCCGAAGATGCAAGTAGACCAGGTGCAGCTGAGCGAAAGCCAGTGAAACTTGAAATAAGCGTAGAAAAAGTCGAATATGCACAAGCGGCTAACAAGTTGCGTTTAACTGGTACT
>JAHFHN010000016.1:0-6275 GCA_023246885.1 Microcaldota archaeon | reverse complement strand
ACTGGTACTATTTTGAATGGTGAGCCAGAAGAGATTTGCCCACGCGGAGAACATCACACTCTAGATGTCGGAATAGGCGAGACGATAATGGTAAAAAAAGTGTTTACTCCCTTTCACGAAGCGATGCTTGACGAGGCAAAGAAGCGTTCCAAGCACTTGAAAATAACTATTTTAGTTATTGACGAAGAAAAAGCAATGCTCTCTGAACTAGAGACAAAGGGAATAAACTTCGGCATTGAAATCAACAATTCTGCAAATAAACGTAACCCAAAAACTTTTGACGAAAAAAATAAAGCATATTTTCTAGAAGTAGCGAACGAGTTAGACAAAAAAGCAAAGGCAGGCGGAAGGGCATTAATTGCTGGGCCTGGTTTTGCAAAAGACAACTTAAAAAAATACATTGATCACGATTACAAAGAACTTGCAAAGCGAGTCGTGTATGAATATGCAAGTAGCGCTGAACGCTCTGCAGTTTTTGAATTGTTAAAAAAAGGGTTATTACAAAAACTATTAACCGAACAAAAGCTACAAGATGAGTTCGATGCATTAGAAAAGTTCAAATCTAGTCTAGGACGCAACGACGGATTAAGCGCATACGGAGAAAAAGTAGGCGAAGTTGTGTTAAGCGGAGCATGTTCAGAATTACTAGTACTTGATGAAGTATTACGAAAAAATAAGGCAGTACAAAAAGCTTTAACGGATGCAAAGCAACTTGGAGCAAAAATAACGATTTTCAACAGCGAAGATCAAGCTGGCCAAGAGTTTAAAGACTTTAAAATAGCCGCACTATTAAGATACAGAGTAGACTGGTAAAACTAGTAAAAAAGTGCAAAAAAGCTTAAACACTGCTCGGTTTTAGCAAAGCAAAAGCTGCAAGCATTGCTTCGATTTGTATTCGGTCATTTGCTCCTTGGTTAAGGCGGTAATCGCACTCCCCTACTTTTTCTATTAACAATAGTTTAGTTTTATCTTCGATTGTCGAGCGATTAATTTCTTGGAACAACTGTATTACAACATCTTCACCGCTTATGCCGTATTCAAACAAGAGTTTGTCTAGTACTTTGCGGGCATCTGTAAACTTTCCATTTAATGCAAATTGAAGCATTTCGCCAATTTCCTTTGGCCTAGCGCGTGAAGAAACCCCATAAATCGCATCAACAGTTATATCACGAGAAATAGAAGCGCAACTTTGAAGGCAATTAATTGCTTTTCTAGCATCTCCATCTGCAATTTCTACAAGGGCATCAACGGCTTCTGGCGAAATGGTAAGCGACTCCTTGGAAGCAATTGAATTTACAAGTGGCTTAAATGAATCTGGCGAAATTGAAGAGAAACGAAATAGTGCGCATCTGCTTTGAATTGGTTCAATTATGCGAGAAGAATAATTGCAGCTTAAAATAAAACGAGTATTCGACGCGTATTTTTCCATTGTTCGACGCAAAGCCTGTTGTGCATCTGCGGTTAATGCATCTGCCTCGTCAAGTAAAAGAATCTTAAATGGAACTCCAGATACGGGGATAGACCGTGCGAAATCCTTGATTTTACCGCGCACAGTGTCAATGCCTCGCTCGTCTGAAGCGTTTAGTTCAAAAAAAGAGTTTTGATAATCTTCTCCAAATAATTCTTTTGCTAAAGCTAGTGCACTGGTTGTTTTTCCACTTCCAGCTGGACCTGAAAACAACAAGTTTGGGAGGTTTTTTGATTCAACGTAGGCGCGTAAGCGTTCAACGATCTTTTCGTTGCCAACTACTTCGCTTAATTTTGCTGGCCTATACTTTTCCACCCACGGGATAAAATCAATCATAATTATTGAAATGATTCTGGGAGTCAAAGATTTTAACTATGTGGGTATGAAAGCGCAGCCGGCGAGTATTTTAAATCATTTTTCAATAAAATATATCATGCAAAGTGAAACAACATCAAGAATGCAACCAAGTTCAGATAAGCGAATAAGGCAAACTGAACGGGAACTAATCAGGCTAGAAAGAGCGTTTAATGCCTTACATGGAAAAAAGCCAAAATTAGTTTTATTGAATCCACTTACTTCAGGTAGAAAAATTAGCGCAAATTCAAAAGCTATAAATCAAGAATCACAAGAACATACGCGCGTTACAAAAAAATTACTCGGCTTAATAGATAAGTATGCTATGAAACACGCAGATTTAGGCAGACAATTGCAGCTACCTCCAAAAATGAAAGCAGAATTACGCTTATTGGCACGCAGAAAAGTAGTTAACATTCACCCCGAATTACCTAGATTAGTCAGCAGGGCATTGACAGCGCATCAAAGGAGAGTGCGACTGGTTTTTGAAGCAGCTCAAGCTGTCCGCGAAAAGCATAGGATAACAACAGCTTAAAACTAGGAATAAAGTTTTTTAATAAAAACAGTAAGAAATAGCGGGTTGAGTTTGTTGCGTTTTTTAGACGTTTACTGGTCTTAAGAACTTCTTTCTGCTTGGGATTTTACCCCAGCACGATCGGCAAATTACAAGTCTTTGTTTTTTTCCAGCAGCAGTATTTGCAGTTCTAGAGCTTTTTTGGCATGCTTTACAAACTGTTTTTTCGCAAGAATTGCATACTTCTAAGTAATGGTTTTCTTTTGTACAAGATTGACACTTCATATTATCTTCACTAATGTTTTAAATTGCAAAATTAATAGGCACGTATAGGTTTTAAATTGCTATCCTTGCTCTATAAACTTTTCAGGCGTAGCCCCACAAGACGGGCAAAACTGCGGTAGAGCTTGCACAGTTAAACCACAAATTGCACATTTCCACTTCATTTTTAACCAACTTTTGCCCCATCGGCAATGTTCTTATCAGCAGTTAGCAACACTAGTTCACCTTCAGGTGACTCTGCTGCAAGTAACATACCTTGAGATTCTATTCCTTTTAACGTTCGTGGCTCAAGATTAGCGAGTACAACTATGCGCTTGTTGATTAATTCAACTGGATCGTAAAACTTGCCAATTCCTGCAACAAGCGTGCGTTGTTCTTCCCCAATCTTGACAATCAATTTTACTAATTTTTCCGACTTCTCCACTTTTTCAGCTGTAAGAATAGTGGCTATCTTAAGGTCTAATTTAGCAAAATCTTCGTAGTTTATCATTAAGTAAGAAAGAGTGAAAACGAGGTATAAAAACCAATTACCTACCAATAAACTATATGCAATGCCCATTTTGCAAGGAAGGCGAAACTCGCGTAATTGACTCGCGCGAAAGTGAAGACGCTACTCGCCGTAGGCGCGAATGTGAAAAGTGCTTAAAGCGTTTCACAACGTATGAGCGCTTGGAAATGGAGCAAATGGTAGTTAAAAAAGATGGACGAAGAGAAGCATTTGACCGTGAAAAGCTCAAAGGCGGGGTTTCACGAGCATGCCAAAAGCGCCCAATTTCAGCAGATCAAATCAATGCGCTCGTGGATGAAATCGAACGCGAAATTAAAGCAAATGGAGAAAGCGAAATCGCATCTGCCTTGATTGGCGAAAAAGTAATGGCAAAGTTAAAAATAGTCGACAAAGTGGCATACATTAGATTTGCATCAGTTTACAATGAATTCGAAGACGTGAAACAATTTGAAAAAGAAGCAAAGAAAATAGCCTGATGAAAGAAAGCGATTATTATTTACAAAGCATTAGAAATAACATAAAAGATAGCACACAACTTGAACAATCCATCACATAACAATTGACTAAAGGTTTTCAACAAAATGACCAAAATCGACTACGTTTTACTAGCTGCCGGCAATGGCAAGCGGTTGTGGCCAATTACAGAACACTGCGCCAAAACAATGGTGCGCGTATTGGAGAAACCATTGCTAGAATGGATTGTAGAAGCAATTTATGATAATGCCAATAAGATTATCATAGTAATCGGCGCTCATCGCGATAGCGTCATTGGACATTTCAGTGCCTCAAAATACAAAGATAAAATTATTTTTGTTGAACAAATTGAACAAAAAGGAACTGGCCACGCTGTGCTCCAAACTGAACCTTACGTTGAAGCGGACAAGTTTGTTGTTATAAACGCAGACACTTTTTCTGACCCAAAAATCTATGATTTAATTGCACAAAAGAGTGCTGACGCTGCGTTTATACTTGGCAAAACAGTTGCAGATGGCTCAAAGTACGGAGTGCTAGAAGAGAAAAACGGCAAGTTGATCCGCATTGTTGAAAAGCCACCAGTTGCGCAAAATGTCGAAATTAACACTGGAACATATTGTGTGCCAATTGCATTTTTTGATTACTTGCGCAATTTGAAATTATCTCCACGCGGAGAATATGAAGTTACAGATGCGCTTACGGCATTTGCGGCTGAAAACACTTTGAAAGTAGTGCCATTTGAAAGTTATTGGAATGACGTTGGCTATTTTTGGAATTTACTTGACGTAACGCAATATGCACTTGAGCATTTAATGAAAGAAAAAAAAGAAAGTGGAGCAAGCGTGGAGAAAACAGTAGTTATAAAGGGGAAATTGCACATTGGTAAAAATTCAAATATAGTTGGACCTTCACGAATTGAAGGCAATGTTTACATTGGCGAAAATTGCAGCATTGGGCCGCACGCTTTACTAAAAGATTGCGCATTAGAAGAAAAATGCGCTATTGGAAGCAGTGAAGTCAAGAGAAGCGTGTTGATGAAAGGGGTAAAGGCACTTCACTTTACGCACATAACTGATTCAATTATTTGTCCCGAAGTTAATTTTGGAGCAGGTTCTCAAGTTGCTAATTTACGTTTTGACAAAAGCGAAGTAAACGTTGAAATAAGTGGAAATATAGTTGCATCCCATCTAAAGAAACTCGGTACAACAATTGGAGAAAAAACAAACATCGGGTGCAATGCAGTGATTTACCCCGGAAAGTTAGTTGGAAGTAATTGCACAATTTATCCGAACAAAACAGTTGAGAAAAACTTAGAAAGCAACACTACTTGCAAATGAGCTACAAATACACAATAAAAACGAGCCGCAAATAGATTTTTTAACAACCGCGTGAAACTTATTTTATGAATTTACTTTTTTTCTTACTTCGCACCTCGAGCTCTGTTGACAAATTATATGCATACGCAATCGTTAGCGTACTAGTGGGTATTTTTGCGCTTTTTTACGGGTTCACGCAATGGACTAAGTTCAAAAAAGTTGCAGATACATCAACTTCAAAAGTTAGGTCAATGGCAGCAGGGTTAGTTGAACTAAGTGGAAAAACAACAGCTATTAAGGTGTTAACTTCGCCGGTTTCGCGAAAACAATGCGTTTACTATAAAGTCGAACACCAGACCTACATTAGAGGCAAAAGGGGCGGGAGCTGGATTACGACTTCAGTTGACCAAAGACATGAAAACTTTTATTTGGAAGATGATACAGGCAAAGTTGAAGTTGACCCGCGTAAAGCTGATATTGACATCCCGCAAAAAAAAGTGCAATATTATGGCAGCTCAAGGCGCGATATTGAATATTTTCTTTCACCTGAAAACAATTGTTATGTTCTTGGCACAGCTAAGATTCGACCAGGAGTGCGGTCAGTCGATAATGCAGCAAGTTTAATAGTAACTCAAGGCGAAGGGGATAAAACTTTTTACATAACTGATAAAAAGGAGGAAGCAGTGCAAAAGAGTTTATACCAACGAGCAATATTTGGGATAGTGGGAGGAATAATGTTGACAGTAATAGGCTTAGTTTATTTATTCTTTAAATTTTTAATTTAGTAAACGGTTTTATAAACTTGCAATAAGTAAGAAATAAAGAGGTAGAATTTAACAACATGGCATTTTGGGGACTTGGGCTCGGTTTAGTTGCACTGGTATTCTTTGGTTTAGTTGCCTTAGTGCTGGTATTCTACGTTCTTTCTATTTACAATTCGCTCGTAGCTCTTAAAAATAACATTGAAAAAGCATGGGCTAATATCGATGTTTTGCTCGTGCAACGAAATGCTGAACTTACTAAATTACTAGACGCAGTCAAAGGCTACATGAAACACGAGAAGGGCACGCTTGAAGAGATTACGCGCTTGCGCGCTAGTGTTGCAAATGCATCTGGCCCACAAGCAAAAGCAGCTGCAAGCGATTTGTTATCAGGCGTGCTAGGAAAGTTATTCGCAGTTGCTGAAAATTACCCGCAGTTAAGGTCAAGTGAAAACTTCCAGCAACTTCAAAAACGCATTAGCGAATTAGAAAACGCAATTGCTGACCGACGTGAATTTTATAATGATTCAGTTAACACGTTTAACATTCGCATTCAACAAATTCCAGATTCAGTGATTGCTGGGTTAATGCGTTTAGA
>JAHFHN010000119.1 GCA_023246885.1 Microcaldota archaeon | reverse complement strand
CGGTGAAATAAATTTTTGGAAAAAGATAACAAATCAAAAGACTCTAAAGAAGCTAAACCTTCAAAAGACCACAACAAGGACAAGAAAAAACCATCTGCTCCTGGCATGGCTAGCCAAAGCCAAACCGTGATTAAACGCCGAGTTCCAGCTTCAAAAGATTTCCGTGGAGTAATCCGCATAGTTGGAAAAGACGTTGATGGACACTTATACATTTCAGAAGCACTACGCCGAGTTAAAGGCATTGGCTATACTTTGTCAAATGCTTTAACCGCTGCAATTCAAATGCAACTTTCAATTAAACCAACAACACTGGTTGGCGACTTAACAGAAGAACAAATGAACCAAGTTGAAGAATTAATGAAAAACCCAACTAAGTGCGGCGTACCATTATTCATGCTCAACAGACAAAAAGATTTTGATTCCGGTGAAGACAAGCACTTGCTTGGAACTGATTTAATTTTCCAAACAAAACAAGACATTCAACGCGAAAAAGACACTCGCTCTTGGATTGGGTGGAGACATTCAATTGGACAAAAAGTCCGCGGTCAACACACTCGCACAACTGGCAGAACTGGAATGACTATGGGAGTAGTTAAAAAAGCACTTGCACCAGCAGCCAAGCCAGCAACTGCAGAATCAAAAGACAAGAAGTAAATAACTTTTACAATTAAGTGAACAAAAATGGGAAGCCCAAAAAAATTAAGAAAACAGTTTGAAGCACCTAAACGCCAGTGGGACGCTGCTAGAATTAAAGAAGAGCGCAAGCTAGTAGATGAATATGGCTTGAAAAACATGCGCGAATTATGGCGAATGAAAACTATATTGAGAAAAATTCGTCGTGAAGCAAGGCGCTTACAATCCGGCAAAGGCAAAAATATCGAACAACGCACTCACTTACTACTTAATCGTGTTAAATCCTTTTTACTTCCAGATCCAAAATCCCTTGAAGATGTATTGGCACTTGACACGCACAGCATACTTGAACGCAGATTACAAACTCGCGTACAAAGAATGCACTTGGCAGCAACTCCACTTCAAAGCAGACAATTCATTGCACATGGACACATTGCAGTTAAAGGCAACCGTGTAACCGCTCCTTCTTACTTAGTTAAATTCGGCGAAGAAAACGCAGTAACTTGGTACAATAAACCAGTAGAACTAAAACACGAACAGGTGAAGGCACTTGGCTGAAATGAGAATGAGACGCACAGGCACAGTTGCACCAAAAGAAGGTAAATGGGGAGTAGCTCATATTTATTCGTCTAAAAACAATACTATAATCACTGTAACCGACATTAGCGGTGCAGAGACAATCGCAGTTGCAAGCGGTGGCATGATCGTTAAAAACGACCGAGAAGAAGGAGGGCCATACGCAGCAATGCAAGCTGCTTTCAAAGCAAGCGAAAAATCAAAAGAACGCGGAGTAGTTGGTGTAATCGTACGCGTACGCGCACCAGGTGGCCACGGTTCTAAAACTCCCGGTGTAGGCGCACAAGCAGCAATTCGTGCATTGGCACGTTCTGGACTTCGCATAAGCAAAATTGAAGACGTTACTCCAATTCCAACCGACACAACCAAGAGACCAGGCGGTAAACGCGGAAGAAGAGTCTAAGAAGTAAAATACAAAAAATAAAAAAGGATATGACAAAATTCACAATGGCTGTTAAATTCCAACAAATCAGAAAAACAAAAACCGGCGCGTATTACCACGTGACTGGCGCGTCAATTTCCCTACTTAACGCACTACGCAGAATAGTTAACAGTAGCTTGCCAACTTTTGCAATCGATGAAGTCACCTTCTTTGAAAACAGCTCTGCTTTATTCAACGAATACATTGCACACCGGCTAGCATTGATTCCACTCACACTGGATCAAACCGCTGCACCAGACTTACAAGTTTCCTTTTCACTTGAAGCAACTGGACCAACCGTAGTTTACTCAAAAGACTTAAAGTCAACTGACGAAAAAATCGCGCCAGCTTCCCAACGCATCCCAATAATAGTACTCAACGAAAACCAGTCAATTCGCCTTGAAGCAACCGCAACAATGGGAATCGCACGACAACATGCAAAATTCCAAAACAGCCACGCGTCATACTCACATTACCCAAGCTTAAAAATCAAAGGCTCCAAAGCAGAAGCATTGAAAGTATTGCCAACAGGAACAGTTGATGAAAACGGCAAAGTACTTCACCCTGAAAACCTTGACATTGATATATTATCCGACAACGTTTCGATAACACCCGTAGAAGGAGAATACATCCTCTACATAGAGAGTTATAACGGCGAAGCGCCTGAACACGTATTAAACCGAGCTGTTTCAATTCTCAAACAAAAAACTGACGAATTGAAAACAGAGCTCAAATAATGCAGGGGTAGCAAAGCCAGGTCAAAATAATATGCAGATGAGTTGCCTGTCCTCAAATAGCCGGTTAGCCGGTTAACAACAGAACAGCAGCGATTGCGTTTTTAGACTAAATGCGCAGGATTGAGGTTCCTGTCCCGTATGGGTTCGAGAGTTCAACAACCTTTTCTTTTTTCAAAAAAGAAAACGTTGACGAAAAGAAAAAGGTTTGAATCAATCTCTCCTCCTGCATTTACATGCTAAAATAGAAGCAGAAAATAAATCAGACAAAAGCAAAT
>JAHFHN010000015.1:9905-10375 GCA_023246885.1 Microcaldota archaeon | reverse complement strand
CCAACTAGTTTATCTCCGTTTACAAAAAAACCACTGTAAGAAATACTATCATTGATAACTGATTCAAGCTTTGCTTCTGATACTGGGTAAGCTTTCGCAATTGCAATTTTTCCGCTTGTTAAAGTGTATAGGTAAGTACCGTCGTTTTTCAAAATGTCAGCTTCATCCACACCTTGCACTTGTACGTTTGTTATTGAAAAATCTCTACTTTCTCCACTAGCTGCAGAGTCCGCAGCTGACGCAGTTGCACTTTTGACCATTGGCTGACTTGTAGTTACCATCATCTCTTGCACTCCAAACCGGCCATATCCTGAAGAGGCAACCGAAGCAGATTTTAGGAAAGCGTCAACTTCTTGCCAACTTGAAAAGTTTTTCAAATCTGGAGAAGCTAGTAAAGTATAATTAGAAGAAGTTATGATTTCATTCGAAAACGGAGCTGGCCCCCTTAATGCAAATAAAGCCGCCACAGC
>JAHFHN010000015.1:0-9895 GCA_023246885.1 Microcaldota archaeon | reverse complement strand
CCACTATTACTACGAGTATTCCAACAAAAGCAAAGTCAATTAATTTCATACTTCATTTCACCCTGTAAAGAAAAGAAGCTAAAGTTGTATTTAAGTAGTTGACAAAAAGTTAGGTAAAAGCCTAACTACATTTTTTACCGCTGCTAAACCGGCCAGAACAACAAAAAGCTCCAAGGTCTTGTTCGCGTAACTCGTGGCCTGAAGGTGCGCAATATTCAAGACTGGAAATCGCCTCTCCTTCGGGATAACGGTTGTTCAAGCTCCTTCCACTGGGAGCTAGGTTAAATTCTTGGTTCGGGAAATAGGTTGTCCTCCATGCCTTGCGCCAAAAGGTATCCCACACCGCGCTTTGCCACTCAATGTCACAGTTGCCGTCATGGTTGTTGTCTTCAGCAGGCTTTCCATCCGTACCCGGCCCGCCACATTGTCTTCCAGACGGGTAGCGGACACAGCAGTTGTCGTGAATTATACTTCCTGTTGAGATCCAACATATTTTTGAGCCGTCTGGTTTGGGATCCTCGCAGCCGATCTGAGTTCCAATTCCCCTTAAAATAGATTGTACGGCGCCACCTGCCCCGTCGCATCCTTTTCCAACTCCTGGGAAGCAGGACTCCTTAGCACCATTTGCATTGTAAAGCACTGGCTGGGAAGGCGAGATCAACGCCGCACTTGCGCTTCCCCATTTTGTGATTACATTGACATTTCCAGCAGTGTTTATTTTTACCCCTTGTGGGTCAACACCCCAGTGGACGTTTGGAAGCGTTATGAGGCTTTCAGAATCAACAACAAAATAAACCGCATCGTCATTAACAGTAACTAGTTGCACGTCATGAAATTTGCCGACAATTTTTGCAGGTCTTCCGATTCTCCCACCTTCTGGAGAGATGCTGCTTATTGAAGGACGCTTTGCAGCTATTTCTGCTTCGAGTAGCTGCCTCTCGATTTCAGCTATATGACTGCCAATTCCAGTTGCATCAAAATACCATTGCCTATTGTTTGATTGACTTATCCACTGCTTTAGCCCATCTTTTCCACCATCACCGCGCCCTTCTTTTAGGTCAGCAAGCGCGTGTTGGAAGGGTTTTTGGTTTTCGTCAGAAAGAAAAGCAGCTAAAGTAGGATATTGTGAAACCTCTGAGGCAAACACTTCAAGCAACACTTGTTTTGCGCTTGACTTTTGCCAATTATTAAGTGCAGTTTGAACTCCGCCTTGAGTCATATACCAAGAAAGGTTATCTAGCATCCATGACTCTATTTCTTGAAGGTTGTGCCCCATTTTCAATACTTGTAGATCTTCAAGTGTTTTTCTAAACGGCAGGTTATTCTCATTCTGGACATATTCCATTGCACCTGATTGGGGGAACACTCTTGCAAGCGCTTGCTTGACAAGTGAAGCTTCTTCTCCAGCAGGCATTGAAATTACAATTTCTTTATTCTTGTTCATTTGTACAATGCACTTGCCTATAACCCTACTGTCACAACCAGACCATTGAGCAGAGCCTTGACCTTCCAAAAATATTTCAACATTTGTCCCACCTTCAAGCTGTTGTAGCAAACAGTTCTTTGCAGTGTTGGTTTTTGACCCGCGGTCGCCGCAGTTTATTCCAGTATAAGTCTTTGCAACTCGGTTGTGCTTGTTAACAACTGAAAGTGAATAGAGCGGCACAAATTTAGCAGAAACCTCGTTAGCGCCCTCGCTAATGTCAAATTCGCATGTTTCACCTAAGCCGGAGCATTTTCCACCCCAACCTTTGAACCTAGAATTTGGTTCGGTTGTTTGCTTTAGCTGAATCTGTGAATCGAGTAGGTATTTAGCGTTGCAAGCTGCCCCGCAATTAATCTTGTTGTCTTCTGAAGCTATTGTTCCTGGCCCTGTTTTTTGAATTGTTAATGGAAGTAGATAGTGGTCGAAAGTTGCGACTACTTGTTTATCCACATTGAATGTCACGGTGCAGGAAGTTGAATTTCCAGCTTGCGAGCAGGCACTTCCACTCCAACCAGTGAAAATTGCTCGCCTTTCTGGTCGCGCTTCTAGCGTTATTTCAGTGCTTTCAAGTTGAGTGGTTAAACAAACTGGACCGCAGTTAAGCAAATTGTCAGCTGTTTTCACAATCCCTTGACCCGGCCCTCTTTTTTCAATTGAAAGATTGTAAAGTGCCTTGAAATTTGCGTTGATGGATTTAGTAGCAGCAGGCATTGTGAAACTGCAAGTTGGTTGTTTTAAGCCATTGCAAAAATCTCCAGCCCACGAGTCAAAAACTACTGCTCCAGAAGATGGAACAGCAGTAAGTGTAATGTTTGAATTTTCTGGGAATTGCACTGAACAAGTTTGGCAGTTGGCTTTTCCGTCAGTTGAAACTACTTTTCCACCGCCCTTAGGAGTTGTGGAAGTGGCTATTTGCAAATTATAAGTATACGCTGTGCTGGAAAATTCAGCGGTAACTGTTTTTGCAGAGTTGATGTTAAGAGTACAGGTGTTTCTCGTCCCGGTACAAGCGCCACTCCACTTTGTAAAGGTTGAGCCAGGAGCGCCAACTGCAGTTAAAGTGGTTGAATCGCCGTTGTTATAGCTTGTACTGCACGCGGTTCCACAGTTTATTTTCCTGTCGGAAGAAGTTACAGTTCCGCTTCCAGCCCCTGTTTTTTGAACAGTGACTGAGTAGCCTCCCGTTGTATTACTTCCAGCGGTATCAAAAGAGGCAGTAACTGTTTTTGCAGAGTTAATGGTAAGCGTGCAAGTAGGAGAAGCTCCAGAACAGTCTCCACTCCAACCTGCGAATACATAGCCCGGATTTGGGGAGGCTATTACTTCTACGGTTGAACCTGCTTCAAACTTTGCTTCGTCGTAAGTGCAAATAGACCCACAGTAAATTGCAAACGGGTTCGACTGCACTACGCCAGGGCTTCCTGATCGATAAACTCGCAAGTTATACTCGGTTTTAACTTCTCCTGAAAACGTAGCAACAACCGCCCGGTCTATATTTAGGTCAATGGTACAAGTAGTGCTTGTAAAAGTGTCGCACCCTCCCCAGCGCACAAACGTTGCACCTGCGTTCGGATGAGCGGTTAAAGTTAATCGAGTTGAAGAGCTGTAAGTTTCGCTGCAAGCCGCGCCACAGAGAATTCCAGAAGGATAAGAATCTACATAGCCATCCCCCTGTACTTCAACGTTTACACTTGCTCCAAAAACAGGGGTTACAAAAACTAGCAGCGCTACAAATAGGATTATTGCGCTTTGTTTTACAAAATTAACCTTGTTTTTCATTTCACATCATACGAATCTATAATTGACTCTGCTTCAGGCAAGTAATTATCAAAAGTTTCAGGCGGAGCAGTATAAGTTACAACGTATCCATTGTTACCTTTAACCGCAAACACTTGCAAATACTTCTTTTGCATACTTTGCTCGCCTTCCAAGTAAATAATTTTATAGGCTGGAATGTCACCGAATGAAGCTTCGCTATGTTCTACAACTGTAAAGTTTGTTCCAGTTGTCATTAGCTCAGTTATAGAATCCTGAAAAAAACCAATAAGTGTTTGGCCTGACGTTATAGGCAATATGTGGACAACAACATTTTCTTGGAAATTATTTGAATCCTCTTCTGCTGAAGTTTTAAAATAAGTAAACGCTTGGTTTTCTTCTACTTCCCAATTTGCTGGTTTTTCAAGGGCGTAGAGTTTATTTGTATATGAAACAGGCGCTGCAGTCTCCACTTTAACTTGTGAAGAGTTTTCTGCTATTTCAACAACTGTTTGCTGGCTAGATGGGCTGCCAATACAACCGGCTAAAAAAACCAGCGCCACTATAAGCAACGTATAACCTGCAATGTTTTTCATGTTTGATAATTCAATCCGTAAATATAAAAACTAGTGGCTAATCCCAGTTTGAATGACCATACTTTATCTGTACTTGCCTTTCCTCACCGTACACTTCTAAGTTTACATTATAAATTACCCAGAAAAAATCAATTTGAGTTTCCGATTCTTCTATTGGCCCATCAGCAGAAGCATCGTTCCAGCCATCTAGAACAATTTTTTGAATTGGGCCATATGTTTCAATGCCCCATTTTTCCCAGTCTGAACTTGTAATATTCTCAACGCGCCATGTTCCCCTTGAACTTGATAAGCTCCACGTGTTGTCAGAATGTAATTGCAACAATTGCGTGTTATGCGTGTCAGAGAAACTTCGCCAATTTCCAACTAGTTTAGATTCAAAGCCATCAACTTGCCCAACGCCCGGAGCAGTACAGCCTAATAAAAGCACACCAACAAATAACGACGCAAACAACTTGTTCAACATGCAAAAAGCAACGCAATAAATATATATGAATGCATCGGTGGAAAAAAAACAAACACAACTTGTTTAAGAAAAAGTGCTCCGATCGGGATTTGAACCCGAGTTACAGGCTTTCTTTTAACCTTCCTCTGGTTGCAGAGGGGTCAGCAGGGGTCGACGCTGGCGACCCCTGAATGAAAGGCCCGTGTCCTTGACCGAGCTAGACGATCGGGGCAGAGTAAGAAAAAATTAGCCGCTTTTTTGTTTTTAACCGCTGCGGTTGATTAAATTAGTACGGCAATATGCTTCTTTTTTCAATTGCTTGCTTGACTTGTTTGAAAGTTTCTTGTTTGTCTTGACCCGCATCTATTACTGTAATTGGGTCAGGTAATTTGTTTGCAATTAACAAGTAATTTTGTCGTACAGTTTCCATAAAGGTTGGGTCTTCAAATTTTTCTTTTCCACCTTGCCAATCGCGGTATTTTATACGCGCAATAGCTTGCCTTGCTGGAAGGTCAAGGATTAAAGTTAAGTGCGGAACTAGAAAATCTTTTTGTATTTCAATTAATTCTTCGAGTGGAATACCTTGCGCTGCTTGAAAAGCCATTGTTGAATACTTGTAACGATCACAGAGCACAACGTAATCTTTTTCTAAAGCGGGCAAAATGTGGTTTTCTAAATGTTGTTTTCTGTCAGAAACGTATAATTCCAGGCATTTTCTTGCGCCGGATTTTGGGTCGACTTCCTTAGCTAGGATTTCACGCATTTTTTGGCCAATGTTTGAATTCGTTGGCTCGCGAGTGAGTAGAACGTGGTCGTATTTTTTACTTCGGCCAGTTATGTACTCTTGTAACTTCATCATTATGTAGCCTTTGCCTGCACCGTCTATGCCTTCAACTGCAATAAATATACCCGTCACGTTAAACCACCTTTGATAATAGCAAAGCAAATACTGGAACTGAAATATTGTCATCTATTGACAAATTCAGTGACTCAACTATAGCTAGGAAGAAAGCGTATAAAAATGCAGTTTGTAAAGGGATAAAAAACTGCGCGGCAACTGCGCCGAAAACAATGAAAGACGTAAAACCAAACCAAGACTTTTTGTTATTCCATGGGAGTGGCTGCTTAAAACGAAGGCCAATAACCGTCGCAAATGCATCTCCAGCTGCGTGTAAGAGGATCATTGCTAAGGCAAAGTCAAGTGGCTTTGCAAATACTAAAAGAAATAATATGCCAGCTGCAAAAAACATGGCGCCTTTGCCTGGAATTGGGTCGTTTCGGTCAGTTAGAGACAATAAATAGTCAACTAACTTGACTTTTCCGCCAAGTAGTTTAAAATTAGAAAGAACTAGCCCAACAATAAAAATAGCTAAAAGGAAAAGTAACGCAGAGTTAAACCCAATATACTGGACTAATAGAACTGAAACTATTCCCACCATAAGATGTGCGGCTTGGCGTAAATCTTCCTTGAAAAAATCAACTTTCATTTTTTAGCCCGTTTGTTTTGTTCATATTTTTCCTTTAACTTTTGAAAAACAATAGCAATAGTCGTTGATACAATTACCCCAAGAATCATGCCGCCAGCTATTTGCGCAAATGTATGCGCGCCACTTATCACTCGAGAAAGTGCAACTAGTATAGCTAAAAAAATAGCTAAATAAAAACTGCTAGCACCGAATAAGTTCATTGCAAGTGAAAAAGACAACGCCGAATGGCCAGATGGAAAACCAAAATCCGGTTCGCAACCAGGTAAGCCAACACACGGCCGCGGGTCGCCATACAATTGTTTCAAAACAGTAACCAGTACAAGTGTAAGTAGTAAAGAAATTACAACGGTTAACCGAGAATATTTATCTCGCTTGAGCCAAATTATTGCCAAAGCAGACAACGCTATTAGTATGATGAACGCAGGTTCTTGCATGAAGTAGTTAAACGCCTTAAAAGCGTCGTTACTTGCAAAAGAATGTAAAAAATCTTCTATAGAAGACACAACATATACAACTGCAACGGGTTTTTTATTGATTGACAACAACAAGAATTAATCAAAAGCCGCGGTAGCTCAGTTGGTTAGAGCGCTAGAACCGCCTTTTTCTTTAGAAAAGAAAAAGGCCTGTTCGGCCCAAAAAGAAATGGCCGGCGAAACTCATAAGTAGATCTTTACTCAAGATTTGCTCGAGCCATCTAGAGGTCGAGTGTTCAAATCTCTCCCGCGGCATTTATGCTCACAATTCGAATACGCGCATAGTTAGCAATAATAACGTAATTTGTTTTTGTTATTCTTATGAAACTTGCTTTTATTCACTGGAATGTTTTCAAGGATCATACTGCTGAAAAGCCCGAGTTAACTGATGAGCATTATGCTAGGCTTGCAAAGGGACTTGAACTCTACAAAGCCGGGCTTGTTTCTAAATTAGTTGTTACCGGAAACTACCAGTTTGGAAAACGTCAACGTGGTTCGCCTGCGCATGAAATAAGCGCGAAGTGGCTAATGGATAAAGGCGTAGCTGAATCGGATATTTTACGCGTTCCGCATGCTAGATTAACAATGGAAGAAATTGCAGGTGCGCGGACGATTATAGAGACATTAAAACCAAAAGAAATACACATAGTTACTTCTGATTATCATTTACCGCGTTGTCTTTCTGCATTTAAAGCAGCTTATCCAAACAATAAATTTGTCGGGCACAGCGTGCCAATGCGGGATACGGTTGAATCAGTTCAACACGTTGCTAGGGACACGCGATTAATGCGTAACTTTGAACGTGCAAAACGGCGCAGGAGATAATAAGTAAACACCGTATTGAGTTTGAACTTTTTTTGAATTACTTGAATTCTTCTAATTCGTAAATCGTTTTATCGCCGTTGCGTTTTTCACTCATTTTTACTTCGCGTATTTCCATTTTTGAGTTGGATGCAAGGAACTCTTTTACAATATGATAGTCACTTGCTATGAATTGGTTTTTGACAGTTTCCCATTTGTTTTCTTCAATCCAAACTAATTGTCCCTCGTTTGATTCTACAACATCAAAATTCGGCGCTTTTAACTCGGCTACGAATACAATGAAGTGTCGTTTTGTCCCATCTGGCTGGTGAAGTATTTCAGAAAAGGTGCCAAGCATCTTTTCAAACTTGCAATCGAGTCCGGTTTCTTCTTTTGTTTCACGCAAAGCAGCAGCTACTATGTGTTCGCAAAACTCAACTTTTCCGCCAGGGAGTGAGAGTAAACCAGCATAAGGTGGCTTTGCTCTTTTAATAGCAAGCAGTTTACCTTTATGGCGTATAATTGAACCAACTACAACTAACGGCGTTTGTTTATTCATAATGTAATTTAAACACACATATACAAGATATTTCTTATTATGGGAGTTGAAGAAGTTGAAAGGATAAAAAAGCTACTTGCTGGAAGCGAGTTTCAATGTTTTGAACACGAGCCAGTGCGCACAAGTGAAGATGCAGCGCGTGTGCGTAGTTCAAAATTAAGTGAAGGGGTCAAGGCAATTGTTGTAAAAGAACGTGGTACAAACAATTTTTTTGTTGCAGATGTGCCTGCTGATAAGCGCGTTGACTTAAAAAAATTAGCTGAAATTATCGGCATAAAAGAAATTACAATGGCTTCGCCTGAAGAAGTGTTGCGTGAAACTGGTTGCGAAGTTGGCGGGGTTCCGCCGCTGGGTCACAAGAATAAGCTGCCAATTTTCGTCGATAACGGTGTTCTTGAAAATGAGTACAATGAATTCAATGCAGGTTTGACTACTACGTCCATTCGCGTGAAGTCAATTGAATTGAAAAAAGCGTTTGAAAAAATCGGCGCAAAAGTAGTAGAGATTGCTAAGTAGTTTGGAACTTCGCTAGTTCGTTTCCATCTTTATCCACTATTAGAAAAATGCGGCAAAAGAAAGTCTCACGGGGGTTGCAATTTATCGCTATTAGTTTAGCACTTTGATTAGCATAAACCATATCAGTAGAGCTTACAAAAGTATAGTTATACTTTGAAGTGTAGTTCGTAACAATTTCATTTATACGCGCTACTCCAGAAGAAGTTAGTAAAGCAGCTAGCTCACAGCGTTTGGAAACACTGTTACAAATATTTCCATTAGTGCAACCGCAAGTCGAACAATCTGTTCCAAGCTGCTTTTCTTGTGCAGTACACTTATCATCTCCAAAAGCGTTTTTCTCCTTGCAAATTCCACTGTTTGCATCACACGCTTGGGTTGCCGTGCACTTGAAGTCACTTGGACAAGATACGCAGGTTTCTCCATTGTCGATAATCTCATTGCCACAATATGCTAAAGCGGGAGAGCTTTCAACTGTATTTTGAACTGCATTTGTAACGCGCGAACCATTGACAGCTAATTTCGACGCGTTTTGGGCATTATCATATGCTTGCATGTTGACAACGTCGCAGTTAGCTCGAGTTGACCTTACCCCTTCTCGTACAAAAATTTGTTTAGAATTGCAAGTCCAATTGTTAATGCTGTCAGATAGTTCAGTACAATTGTAGTGGAAGGCAGTTGAAACGTTGTTTACACACCGATATAGTGTAAGCGTATCTCCATTGCATGTGCTTGGAGGTGTAGAACAAGTATCCAGCTCCGCTAAAGTTGCGGACATTGGACTGTTTTGTTGCGATGTTTGGTAAAACGAAAATGCTATTATTGCAACGATTATCAGAATTGCTGCGGTTAACTTGTTCATTTATTTTTCCTCATAAAATGGTAGTAGCGGATCTCCGTAAATTTGCCTGACAACCACGGCACGACGCAGTACGGGATTGTTAAGTAGTGCATTTATTTCTTCTATAACTACGTCTGACGCTGGCCGAGTGTCTTTTCTTTGCCGCGCCTTTAATAAAATTGCGTTGAGATTAACTGCTTGATTGCTACCGAAAACGTCTAAGGTGTCGCTAAATCCTTCCCTAGTATTTAAAATTACAAGTGAAGCCCCGCTATTGAGAAAAGCAAATGTAGTGCTTTTGTTAAACGCTATAGGCACATAGCTGTTAGTGTAATCTATTGAGCCGGCATAGCAAACTGGGCCAGATACAATTAATCCAGGGTTATCTATTTCGCGGTTCATTATATTTTCGGCGGTTATTACTCCAAATGATGATCTGAAAGTATCACCCTCTACACGTTGGGGTTCTGCACTAAAGCTGCTCCCGCTTCCATGTACGAATACAAAAAAATATTTGCTTTGGTTTAGCTTAGTCAATATATTTGAAATACCCTTGCAGCGAAGTGGATCTGCTTTTATATTACAATTTGGCGGGGCTAGCAGGCAATTTGGATTATCTTTACAGTCTTGCCACCAGCGGCTAGCAGCTAAGGCGAACTCTCGCCATATGAAGCAGTTATTTGGACCTCCACAATCATCTATTAAAGCAGACGTTTCTGCGTTTGGATTGCTTCTCCCAGCCACCATATTTTTGAATACTTTTGAAATAAACTTGTAGGGTTGTAAGTCATCTCTGGCGGCTGGAATGCGAGCAACTGGAATTTCAATTTTGCCTGACGTTTCATTGTAGGCATACAAATTATCTGATGGCAAAACCCCGTAATCTGCATAGTTATCTGGAAGAAAGTACATTGGAATGTGATCGATGGAACCTACGAGTAG
>JAHFHN010000118.1 GCA_023246885.1 Microcaldota archaeon | reverse complement strand
AGTTTTTCCTTCGCTTAAAGATGCTGAAGCATTAGTTGGAAAAGCAAGGTTAGTTACGCTTGATGGCCAACTTGCAGAAGCTTCTGGAGTAATGCTTGGTGGAAGTGCAATTCAACGCATCAATGCTGCACGCGAACGCAAAGTCCTTGATGATTTAAAAGATAAGGAAAAAGCCCTGCAGGTTTCAAAAGACTCTATTTTTTCCGAGTTGTACAATGTACGCGACCAAGTGACGCTTAAACGCAAAGAAAAAGCCAAAAGTGAACTTGAATTAAAAACAGTTGAAATTGAACTAGCTTCAATGACTGCGCGTGAAGAGGCATTAATGCAAAAGAAAGCAAATCTTGGCGCAGCGATTTCTCAAATGCAAACTGAAATAGAACAATGCGATAAAGAAATAGAAAAAGCCGACGAAGACCGGGCTTCCCTCATCCGTCAGTTATCTGACTTAAACGTGAAGGTGCTTGAGGCAAAGCAGAAAATTGACGTTGAAAAAGATAAAAACTTCGGTTACACGATTCGAGAACGCGAGAAAAAAGTATCAGACTTAAAAATAAAAATGTCCGAATTAACGAACCAAATTTCTTCTCTGCAGTCACAACGCGGCGCATACGAAAAACAATCAGCAATGCTGCAAAAGCAACTCGATGAATTAAATAGCGAATTAAATGAAGCAGAAACCGCAATCAAACAACACGATGTACTCATAAAAACTAACCGCGCTAACTTAAAAGAAAAACAAGACGAACAACGTTCACTCTCCACAGCATTAAAAGAACTCTACGACAAACGCGATACAATTGAAAATGAACTACAGCGCATTGGTACAGAAAAAGGTAAACTTGAATTTGAACGCGACAAAGTAGACAGAGAAGTAAACACGCGCAACGTACGCAAAGCAGTTGTAGAAACCCAACTAACTAACCTCAAAGTAGAATACGCGCCATTCGAAGCACTTGAAATACCTGAAAAGAATTCACTAAACGAAGCCGCTAAACCACAACTAGTTGCACAAACACGCCAACTACAAGGAGATATCGACTCACTTGGCGGGGTTAACTTAAAAGCAATTGAATTATACTCAACTAAATTTGCTGAACTACAAGAACAACGCTTGCGAGTAGACCAACTAAAATCCGAAAAAGACGCTGTACTAAATCTAATTAACGAAATAGAAGGCCGCAAAATCACAACATTCATGACTGCTTTTAACAACGTTAACGCTAACTTCAAAACCTTGTTCAAACAAGTATTCAAAGGCAACGGCGAACTATTTCTTGAAAACACAGAAAACCCCTTCCTCGGTGGATTGACCATTAAAGTACAATTGGAAAACAAAGAAGTGAAATACCTTGAAATAATGAGCGGAGGAGAAAAATCGCTAGTTGCGCTAATGTTCCTCTTTGCAATTCAAACGTTCAACCCATCTAGTGTGTACATCCTCGACGAGGCAGATGCTGCACTTGACCAAGAAAACAGCCGTAAACTAGCACATTTAATCAAACAACTCGCAGCTGATTCACAATTCTTAGTTGTCTCTCATAATCAAAACGTGTACAAAGAAGCCGACTGCCTAGCTGGAGTAGCAATGACGTCAAACGGCTCAGCCATTGTTGAGGTTAAACTAAACGAAGCACAACCAGAAACCACGTAATTGCATTATCGAACAATCAGATAAAAATAAGCTTCGTGCCATTTAGCATTTAAAGAGACTATTTTTAAACCAAAAGCGCCTTACTTCTCTATAGATCTTTATGTTAGGTTTTATCAAACGTAGTGGCTATTTTAACCTCTTTATAGGTTTAACCTTCATAGTTTTTGGTTTACTATTTCTATTGTCTAACTATAACATTATCCCCGCATTAGAATGGGGCAAAATCTGGCCAATTATATTTATCATTCTCGGACTAACCTTTCTTATCAGGGGGCAGTTCTACTCACACGATAGAGAAAAAGAGCGAAACTGGATCTGAGATATGATAGGTATTTTTATATCTAGGTGTACACAATTATTTCACTAATTTAAACATTAGAAGTTATAAGCGATTTAAATCAAAGACTCTTATACATAAGTTTTACAAAGTTGATCATATTACATGGGATTGCGACCAGCACGTACTATTCGAGTAGCTCAAGGCCAACAATGGGCTCGTATTTCAAACTCTAAGCCAAGAAAGAGCTACGTAAAAGGAGCTCCACGCCCAAAAGTCAGACAATACGAAATGGGCACTGACAAATACTACGAACGCAGAGTAGATTTAATCTGCCAATACCCAACTCACGTTAGAGACAATGCAATGGAAGCTGCTAGACAAGCCGCTAACAAACACTTAGAAAAAACCCTCCTCGTTGACAACTACTTCTTTAGACTAGACAAATACCCTCATTTAGTTATTCGAGAACACAGCGCACTTGGAGTTGCAGGTGCTGACCGTATTTCAAAAGGAATGAAACGCGCATTTGGCAGACCAAAAGGCAGAATGACTCGAGTAAACAAAGGCGACCCAATTTTTACAGTTCATTGTAATGCAAGCGCAGTAAATGACGTTAAAGTAGCCTTAACACGTGCTAAACTAAAACTATCAGGCATGTACGCTCTTGTAGTTACTGATATTACCAACGAAGCGGTTAACCTCGCTAAGAAAGGCAAAGCTG
>JAHFHN010000117.1 GCA_023246885.1 Microcaldota archaeon | reverse complement strand
TTGTTCGCGTTTGCGTTGATGCTCTTTGAGGAACGCCGTCATTTTTTCTACTAGTATTTGTTTTAATTCGCCAGTTAACATTGCACCGCTTTTGTAATCATCGTAAATTTTTTGCAACCTCTTGTCGTCAGGTTCAAACATCATTCTCAACCATTGGAAACTCACGTCAATATCCGGGTTACCGCCATTCTTCCGGTGTTCTTCAATAGTTGCTTGTCCACCAGAAAACGCATACTTGTTAATTTTCTTCGCCGCAACTTCAGGCGCATCAGTAGTGTAAACAGCAGATGTTTCATCTGAAGCAGACATTTTTCCACTCGATCCAGTTAACGGAGGTAGAAACATGCACTGAATACTAGCCGGCTTATAATTACCTAATTTCGGCAGCACATCACGCGTTATTCTAAAATGCGGATCTTGGTCAATAGCATGCGGAATTAAACACGGGATATTTTTTCCAGCCAATACCGATGGAAGAAAAGCCGGTACTGCCTGCATAGCCGTGTAAAAAACTTCGCCTAGATTTGATTGGTCATTTAGCCCAAAACTCGATTTAACAGTTGAAACCGTAATGCGCTTTGCAACTTTGCATGCTTCACGGTACATAGTACTTGCGTGTTTTGTATCAACTAAAAATTTAGTTTTCTTTGAGTCAAAACCAAGCGCAATAACATCCAGCATATTCTCTTCCAAATAATGTCCAGTATCGCCAAAAGTTAACTCTTCTTTAAAGAGAAACTTTTCCTCGTCTGGAAACTGAAATAACAACTCTGCACCAAACTTATCTTGTAGCCACTTTGTAAAAATCCAGGGAAGCAAGTGTCCAATATGCACGTTTCCAGAAGGCGCACGGCCAGTATAAATATAAAATTTATTCCCTTTTTCGTACTCAGAAAGTAACCAGTTTAAGTCACGGTGACAAAAAAACACTTTTCTACGCAGCATGAAGTGCACTTCACCCGCGTGTTTTTTTATGGTACTTAGGTTAGCTTCACTTATCTTTTCGACTCCAAACTGTTTGATCAACTTATCGTAATCAACTTCGCCTTTGACTTCCCACGGAGTAACAGTAAATTCAGCCATGAAATTGTTAAGCGCACCTGCTTTTAAAAACTCCGCTATCTTATTTATTCTATGGTTAGATACGTCATAACTGATGGAGAAAAAACAGGCTATATTGACTTAACGCCAGATAAGCTTGTTTATTCGCTTGACAAAACGTTTGACACAAGACCAAGCTACGTACAATCAGTTGAAAAACTCGCAGATATTGGGCTAAACAAATGCCATGCTAAACTTACTTATTACTCATTAATGGCAGAGCTACGTTCAATTGAATTTATCATATCAAGCCACGAATTAAACGCCTTGAAAAAAACGCTTGGCAAATAAGAACATAAGCGTTGCAAGAAACTGCTGCATATTTTTTTAAACGCCAATTTTAAAAGCATCAAAAGCGTTACTTGTGTTATGAATTTCAAAACATTACGCTTAGCACCCATTCTAGTTACTGCACTATTTGTCATCTCATTATTCGCCATTACACTAGCCCTTAGTGCCATACCAGTAAACGCAGCTACCACCGTCTACGCGCCTGCGGTTGACAACCAAGGCAAAGGAATAATGAC
Source organism: Microcaldota archaeon (assembly GCA_023246885.1). Classification (GTDB taxonomy): domain Archaea; phylum Micrarchaeota; class Micrarchaeia; order Norongarragalinales; family UBA8480; genus JAHFHC01. The sequence goes on along the minus strand of JAHFHN010000117.1, from coordinate 1,046 downwards.
TCCGTTTATTGTAACTGCACAACCTGGAACTGGTAAAATTCGAACAGATATCAAAGGTTCTTTGTTAACGCCTGAAACTGAAGATTCAATTAGAATCGCCGCACGCGCTGCTAGCGCATTAAGCAAAGTAAGTATTAACAATATTGACATAAATGTCGATATAGATAGCGAAGCACAAGTGATTGACGGGCCGTCAGGCGGAGTCGCTTTTGCAATTGGCATTTACAATGAATTAATTCACTTGGCTGATTCAAACGCGCCAAATATACGCACAGACATGACTATTACAGGCGCAATTGACGAAGGAGGAACAACTGAAAAAGTAGGCGGAGTAGAAGAAAAAGTAATTGGAGCTAATCAAACTGGAACAATTAAGCTAATGATCATGGCTGCGGGTCAAAGCAACAATGATGGAATTGACTACGTTTTATTCGCGCGCGAAATTTCAGGAGGCAAACTACAAGTAGTGGAAGTACCAAACCTTGAAGCGGCATTAAAATATGCTTACACTGAAACCGGAAGCGCAGTAGATGCCCCAGAGTTTGCAATTAAACCACTTGTGCTTATTCCTTTTACTGCAACACAGAAAACTCAACACTTTAAACAAATCGCATTTGAAGAAATTGAAAACGTACAAAGCGAGTTAACAAAATTAGAAACGAAATTGGCAATCGAACAAAACGGAGTTCAAGACGATAGTAGCCAAGTTAAAGCAATCCTTAGAGCAGTGAACATTTCAATTAAAAACGCAAAAGAAGCCGCCAATAAAGGTTATTACTACACTGCTGCAAATTCAGCTTTCCTTGCTAAGATAACATTACAAACAGTAAATGCCGAAGGCACAACCGCCACTGATTTTTCGAACATGATTTCAAATTTACAAACAGAAATTACTACATACAACCGAACAGTTCAAATAAATGACAAGAACTACGAACAAGTTGCAGCCGCACAACTACGTTACTGGTGGGCAGCTACACGTGCAGAAGAGGTAAACGCCGAATTCACAAATACACGCGCAGTTTCAATAGGCAATCTACGCAACT
>JAHFHN010000116.1 GCA_023246885.1 Microcaldota archaeon | reverse complement strand
GTTCCGCTTGGAACAACTAGGAATGTAGCAAAAACTATACTTGAAAGAAGTGGTTTAGTTGCAGGTAAAGATTTTTACCTTGCTTTTGCCCCAGAACGTACAATTCAAGGTGCAGCGCTACGTGAACTGACAATTTTACCTCAAATTATCGGAGGAATCAACGCGGAAAGCGTACAAGCAACTACTAAGATATTTGAACAAATCACCCCGATCATTGTGCCAGTTACTTCTCTTGAAGCTGCTGAGATGATTAAATTAGTTGACAATTCATTTCGAGACGTAAAATTCGCTTATGCTAATGAACTTGCTGAACTATGCGAAAAAGCAAACCTTAATGCATTTGAAGTGATCCGTTCAGCTAATCGAGGTTATCAGCGAAATAATATCCCATTGCCAAGCCCGGGCGTTGGCGGCGGTTGCTTAACAAAAGACCCGCATATTTTTGCCAGTTCAGCTACGAAATACGGCCAAGAATTAACTATGATTAATGATGGTCGAAAAGTGAACGAAGCCGCGCCAAAAAGAATCGCTGAAAGGTTGAAAAAACTGAATATAAGCGATAAAACGATTTTGATATGTGGTTTTGCATTTAAAGGCGAACCACCAACAAATGACATGCGTGAAAGCCCAACACTCGACCTAGTTACAGAACTTAAAGGCAAGTGTAAAAACATACTTGGTTATGACCCGCTTGTTGAAAAATGGAAAATTGAAGGCCTCGGACTAAAATATATTGAAAAATTGAAGAATGGCATTGAAAGTGCTGACGTAGCGATATTCATGATTAATCATAAGGAATTCCTAGACCCTGAAATCAGTAAATTATTTGCAAAAATGCCTAAAAATGCAGTAATTGTAGACGGGTGGGGCTTATTTGACAAGCGTGCTATTGAAGCAATTGGAATCAAGTACATTGGCGTGGGAATTGGAGATAACTACTAGAGCAGATTATTAGATCAAACAAATAATTAGAACTTAAAAAGTTCAAGTAGACTAAAGAGGTTACGGAGTTGAAAAATAGTTTATGAAACGCGCATTAGTCACCGGTGGAGCCGGTTTTATTGGCTTTGCATTATGTAAACAACTTGCTGCTTCTGATTATTCAGTCGTTGTATGTGATAATCTTTCACGCGGTAAAATGGACGATGAACTAAAAACTTTTCTTAAAAAGCCAAACGTTGAATTCGTGCAGTGTGACTTGACAAAGCCAGAAGAACTTGCAAAACTAGGCACAAATTTTGATTACGTCTATCACTTAGCCGCGGTACAGGGAACAAAGAATTTTTACGATAAACCCGCGCACGTAAGCAGAACAAACATATTATGCACAATTAACTTGCTTGATTGGTTCGTGCAATTAAAAAAAGGAAAAATATTATTTTCCTCTTCAAGCGAAGCTTATGCTAGCACAATCAGTAAATTTAATGGTAAAATACCAACTCCTGAAGATATTCCGCTTACAATCGAAGATGTATATAATCCGCGTTGGTCTTATGCAGCTAGTAAACTAGCCGGCGAAGTGCTTTTTGCAAACTACGGCAAAGCATATGGAATAGATTTCGTAATTATCCGTTACCATAACGTATACGGCCCACGAATGGGTTTTGATCACGTTATGCCTGAATTTATTATGCGCACTTTGAAAGGCGAAAACCCGTTTAATGTTTACGGTGGAACAGAAACTCGGGCATTTTGCTATGTTGACGATGCAGTTCGTGCAACTCAACTAGTCATGGAGTCAAAAGCAACAAATGAGACAATTCATATTGGCAACGATAAAACTGAAGTAAGCATCATTGATTTTGCAAAAGATATTCACAAACTAATGGGCTATAAAACTGAAATTAAGGTCAATCCGGCTCCAAAGGGGTCAGTTGCAAGGCGATGCCCAGATATCACTAAACTCAGAAGTTTAGGTTTTGAACCAAAAACCTCATTAAAACAAGGGCTAAAACAATCTATAGACTGGTATACCAATTACTTCAAAACCAATAAACTACCATGAAACTATGAAAATTGCATTGTCTTCTGGCGGAAGATTCCACTCAATTGAAATAGCTAAGCAACTCAATCGGCTTAAAGTAGACTTTACCTTGTACAGTGGAACAGCGATTCCAAAGGAAATACCACGCAACAAAGTGCATAGCTATCGAGTGATTCCATTAATTTCATCTGCATTACGCCAAGTTGCATTTTCTGAACGTACACGCAGGAAAATAACTTCTTTAAGCGACGACCTTTTTGATAAGACAGTTGCTTCAAGAATATCAGCAGATGTAGATATTTTTCATGGTTTTTCAGTTTATTCGCTTTATACAATGCGGGAATTAAAGAAAAAAAGCGTTGCAAAAATCATTATAGACCGAGGATCTGCACCAGTGCAAGAGTATAATGCAATTGTTGAAGCAGAATATAATCGACTTGGAAAACATTACTATTGGCCAGATCAAACTTCAATTAAAAAACAAGATAATGAGTATAGCGAAGCAGATTTCATTTTATCACCGTCAAGCTATGTTACAGATTCTTTAATAAAACACAAACTGTCAGATCGTGAAAAAATATTCGATTTACCTTACGGCGCGCCACAAGTGGTTAAAAAAGAACCAAAACCAGAGAAATTCAGAGTGCTTTTCATTGGCGGAGCGGGTATTGCAAAAGGATTGCATTATTTGA